>CALCUU010000080.1 GCA_937906915.1 uncultured Phascolarctobacterium sp.
ATAAGATAATTTGTGACCGTGCAGTAAACGTTTTGTAAACGCGTTACACAAAACGACACAAAGAAAAAAATAAAAAAATAAAAAACGAAAAAGGGGTTGACAAAAGGGCGGAGATATGATATAATACACAATGCGAACCGAAAAGGTGAGCAAAAGTCTCTCGGTGCTACCTTGCCGGTGTGGCGGAACTGGCAGACGCCCGGGACTTAAAATCCCGTGGGTAGTGATACCCGTACCGGTTCGATTCCGGTCCGCGGCACCAAATAAATATACGCAAGAGTATCTCAATGCAAAGTGCATTGGGATTTTTTTGTTTTTGGAATATTTTTCTGCAAAATATTGAAAAGTGATTTGTGCAACATAAAAGGCGTAAATACAAAAATTCCACTACTCTTTAAACAAAAAATTGACAAAAATTATACAAAAATATTTCAGAGAAAGAATTTATATGATATAATTTTAGTAAGTAATTGTGAAATTACTGTATCGGAATTATTTTAAAAAGAAAGAGGTAAAATTTATGAAAAAATTATTAGCTCTCATGATGTTGATCGTTATGGCGTTCACCGTAGCTGCTTGCGGCGGTGGCGACAAAAAAGCTGACAAAGCTGCAGCTGGCAAAGTTGATCGCAGCAAGGAATTCATTACCGTTTTGACCGGTCCTACCAGCGGTATTTATTTCCCCATCGGCGGTGCTTTCTCCAAAGTTGTTGGCGAAATGGGTTACAAAACCTCTGCAACTGCAACTGGCGCAACTGCTGAAAACATCAACGCTATCTTGACTGGCAAAGGCGAATTGGCTATTGCTATGAGTGACTCCGTAATCCAAGCTGTTGAAGCTTTTGGTGCTTACCAAGGCAAACCCAAAGCTGAAGACCTGCGCGCTATGATGGGCTTGTGGCCTAACGTTTGCCAAATCGTTACCACCAGCGACAGCGGCATCACCAAATTTGAAGACCTGAAAGGTAAACGTGTAGGCGTTGGCGCTCCGAACTCCGGCGTAGAACTGAACGCTCGTATGATGTTTGAAGCTCACGGCATGACCTATGCTGATGCAAAAGTTGACTACTTGTCCTATGGCGAAGCTATCGACCAAATTAAAAACGGTCAATGCGACGTTGCATTCGTAACCTCCGGTCTTGGCAATGCTACCATTAAAGAATTGGGCACCTCCAAAGAAATCGTATTCGTTCCCGTTGAAGGCGAAGCTCTGAAAAAATTGACCGCTAAATATCCGTTCTATGTAGAATGGAAAATTGGCAAAGACGTATACGGCACCAAAGCTGACACCACCACTGCTGCAGTTATGAACATCATGCTCGTTAGCAAAAAATTGTCTGACGACGTAGTTTATGACCTGGTAAAAGGCTTCTATGATCCGAAAGGTTTGGAAACCATCGGTGCTGCTCACGCTACTGCAAAACGTGAAATCAAACTTGACACCGCTCTCCGTGGTCTCAAAGGCACTTCCGTTAAACTGCATCCGGGCGCTGAAAAATTCTACAAAGAAAAAGGTTTGCTGAAATAATGTAATTAAATTTAGTTCAGCTAAATTTTAATACTATGTCAAAAAAGACATTAATTACCGTATTTCTAACCATATCTATTATCGCTGCCGGCCTTTTTGGCTGGCAGCAACTATATTCAGACCAAAAAGTACTGCGTATTTATGATTATTTTACTCAAAAAGAGTATGTGCGTTATCCTGTGAAGACTGGGGATAAGATATTCTTCGGATGGATTCATTCTTGGGAGCGTATTTCCTGGCACGAGTATTATCATATCAATGCGGATAACACTTTGGAGCTGGATACGATTTCCTTCCCAGCCTTTGGGGCAGGAATTCCGGAAAACAAGGGTAAGCGCACCGTTGTGAAAAATGGACGTATATATATGGAAGAGATTGGACAAATCTTTCCTCACTTTGTATGGATAAACTCTCATTTGGCCACGAGGGACATCAAAGTGAATGACGTGCTTTTGACTAGCGGAAGGCTTCTTCCCGAACACACAAGATTAGTTTTAGTAATTGAAAGGAGGGGGATTTTTGATGACGGATATTGATAAAAAAGCAGTAGAGAATAAAGATGCTATCTCTATGGAAGCAACTGAAGAAATGCAAAAGAAATCTGAAGAGATTATTAAAAAGTTGGATAAAGAATCCAGCACAAGAACATTCTCCGGTCTTATGAAAAAGATTTTCTTTGTATCTTGTATTCTGATTTCTTGTTATCACCTCTATACCGCTACTTTTGGTCCGCCCCTGACATTGATTCATCGTTCCATTCACGTTGCGATGATGTTGGCCTTGACTTTCTTAATGTATCCTTTGAACAAGAAAGCAAGCTTTACCACTCCTTCCATTTTGGACTGGCTTTTGGTAGCAGCTTCTTGGGCTGCTCCTTTCTACATTTCTACCGGTTACCAAGGCTTCGTTGAACGTGCCGGTAACGCTAACTTTATGGATATGTGTATGGCTACCTTGCTGGTATTGCTGGTATTGGAAGCTTCCCGTCGTGTAAACGGCAACGTATTATCCATTTTGAGCTTGGTATTTATTGCTTATGGTTTGTGGGGACGCTCCATGCCCGGTATGTTCATGCACCGTGGCTATGACTGGACCAGTCTTTCCAACCACTTCTTTGCTAACACCGAAGGTATTTATGGTACTTCCGTAAGTGTATCTGCAAGCTACATCTTCCTGTTCATTCTCTTTGGTGCTGTAATGAGCAAGTCCGGTATGGGTCAATTGTTTAACGATATGGCTCTTGGCTTGGCTGGTCACACCAAAGGTGGTCCTGCGAAGGTATCCGTTTTGGCTTCCGGTCTTTTGGGTTCCATTAACGGTTCCGCAGTAGCAAACGTAGTAACCACCGGTGCATTCACCATTCCTTTGATGAAGAAAACCGGTTACTCCAAAGAATTTGCTGGCGCAGTAGAAGCAGGTGCTTCTGTTGGTGGTCAATTGTTGCCCCCGATTATGGGTGCTGCTGCTTTCATTATGGCAGAAATGCTTGGTGTAAAAT
>CALCUU010000081.1 GCA_937906915.1 uncultured Phascolarctobacterium sp.
GGCAACGCTCCACGGGTTCACTGCTTCCTCACTCCACAACAGCTTTGCCGTATAGGTATTGCGTGCGCTGTAGTCAAGGCGTTCCTTTGTTACTTCGTTCTTGGCATCAAGGTATGCGTAGTCCAAAAGCAAGGTAAAGCCTGCACCCAAGTCCTGCTCATAGGCAAACTCCACGCCTTTAGTGGAAGCTTCATCTATATTTACGAACTGCTTGTCATGAGCTCCCATAAAACCAAAGCTCTGAATATCCTTGTAGGTTATGGCGTTATCCTTTTCGTTGGCAAAATATGTCAGCTTAGCCTTCGCCTTATCGCTAAACTCCTGCTCATAGCTAAGCTCGTAGCCGGTAGTTTCTTCCGGTTTCAGATTGGGGTTACCGTAAAAAGTGAACATACCCATGTGGTCGAAGGCGCCGTACAGTTCATCAACGGAGGGTGCTCTATACGCCTTGCCATAATTTGCTTTAATGCGAGAAGTCTCCGTCAAAAAGTAGGTTGCCCCCACACTAGGCGAGGTTTGCCCGCCAAAGGTATCGTGGTGGTCGTAACGCAGGGAGGGAATTACTAAAAGCTTGTCGCTGACGTAAACTTCTTCCTGCAAATAGAAGGCGTACTGGTCAGTTTTATCCTTAGCATTTTCCACAAAGGCACCGCCATCAAGGGTACGCACTTCCCCGCCCAAGGTCAGCTTGTTATTTTCAGCAAGACGAATGGTATCGCGAGCCTCCACGTTCCACAGCTTATGCTTACGTTGGAAGACCTTAGGTACGAGCATAGGTCGCATTCCCTGAAAAGAAAACTCTTGCTCATTATGGTCTGATTCCAGCTCGCCGTAAGAAGCAGTTACGCTATAAGCATGCTTCTTATTTTGTCCCTCGTAGGTTAAGCTGGCAAGCTTGCGCTCGTAGTCACGATGGTTATCCCACGCAAGCTTCATTCCCCTATCATAAAGTGCTTCAAAATCGTACTTCTGCTTTTGGTAATCAAGGTACAGGTTCAGCTTATTGGCTTCGTCCATTTCGTAATCCAAGTCCAAGCTGTAGCTTTGCCCCGGTCCGTGACTAAAGCCCTCTGCCTTACTGTCAAAGTTACGCAGCTTGCTAAAGTTCACGTCTAAAACCGCACTTACCTTCCCTTGCTTGCCACTATCCCAATGGTAGTAGTTATTCATCTGGCGAGTACCGCTGTTAAAACCAAGGGTAAAGCTTTCCTCTGCAGATTTTTTCGTAATAATATTGATAACCCCGGCTTGGGCATCGCTTCCGTACAAGGCACCTGCCTGTCCTCGCACAATCTCAATACGCTCCACGTTGCTAAGGTTAAATCTGTCCAGCACTCTGGCGTTAGTGCTGTCACGACCAATGGCGTAAAAGTTTTCTCCGGGAATACGTCTGCCGTTGAGCAAGATTAGCACGTCATCGGTGCCACTGCCTCGCAGGGAAAAATTATCCCCGTGGGAACCTGTACCATCTGCCAAATAAAAATTGCTGGCGTATTTAAGCACGTCACGCACACTGGTTCCACCAATCTTCTTAATTGTTTCGCCAGTGATAACCTCCACGCTTTGGGGAACTTCCTTTTGAGTCAAGGTACTACGGGTGGCAGTAACAACGTATTCATCCAGCTGGAAGCTTGCCTGCTCCCCTGCGTAAGCGCTGTTTGCCAACGCCAACATTATATTCATAACAAGTAAAGACTTTTTAAAATTCATCTTGCTTCTCCTAAAAATATCTCCCGTAATTATATCACAGCAAAATAAATTCTTTCCAGTCTTAGTAAATTCCTACCAGCAGCAGGATTTTTTTATTTCAGCAAGAAATATTCTATAAATGTTTTTTCAGGAGGGGAAATCATGCGTAGAAAAGATAGAGAAGTTACTGACCCTGCAAAAATTCAAGATATTATGGAGCGCTGCACCTGCTGTCGTGTTGGCTTTAACGATGACGGTGAGGTTTACATCGTGCCCCTGAACTTTGGCTACAAAATTTCTGATGATAAATACACCCTTTACTTCCACGGAGCAGGCGCTGGTCGTAAGTTTGACCTTGCCCAAGCTAAACCCTACGTTGGTTTTGAAATGGATACTAACTATTTGCTCCACACCGCTGATGTTGCCTGCGAATTTTCCGCACGCTTCCAAAGCATTATTGGCAATGGTACCTTTAGCCTTGTAGAAGACCCTGCCGAAAAATTAGAAGGCTTACAGCTGGTAATGTTCCACGCCACCGGTAAAAAGGATTGGGAATTTAACCCTATGATGCTCAAAATGGTAGCAGTCTTTAAATTGGAAGTAAGCAAATTGAGCTGTAAGGAACACGCTTAAAGGAGAATTGTTATGACACCCAACGCATACACTCAAATTTTCTCCAGCCTTTTCCCATTTTGGGACAAGCTTCCTGCCCACGAGCAAGAGCTTCTGTATAAAAGCACCTTACCCGTAAGCTACAAAAAGGGGCAAATTATCCACGACGGAACGGAATGTACAGGCATGATTCTTGTACAGAAGGGTTGCCTGCGTGCCTATATGCTTTCTGACGAGGGCAAGGAAGTTACCCTGTACCGCTTGCGTGACGGAAATATCTGTATGCTTTCTGCTTCCTGCGTACTGCAATCCATCACCTTTGACGTTTTCATTGAAGCGGAAGAAGCTAGCGAAGCACTGCTCATCAACGGCAAGGTCTTTGCTGATATGGCAGAGCGTAACGCTCCCATGAAGATTTACGCTTTGGAAACTGCGGTGGGAAGATTTTCCAACGTAATGTGGATTATGCAGCAAATTCTTTTTATGAGCCTTGATAAACGCTTGGCACTATATTTATTGGAAGAAAGTGCTGTAAATAATTCTGATGTTATCAAAGCAACCCACGACCAAATCGCCCGCCACCTTGGTTCTGCCCGCGAAGTAATCTCTCGTATGCTCAAGTACTTCACCGCGGAAGGCATTATCCAAAGCGCAAGAGGCGAAATCAAAATTTTAGACAAGTCCAGATTAGAACTGCTCTCCAAATAAACGAAGAAGCTGCTGTCAACAGACAGCAGCTCTTTTATTTTAGGAGGCAATCTTAAATTTTAATCTGCTCGTATTTTAATTAAAGGTTTCGTGTTCTTCCTTATGACGCCAATGCTTGGGCATAAAGATTGCCGCTACCATCATCAGCACGCCAAGGAAGAAGATGCCACCGTAGCCACAGCTCATTACCGCAGGAATAAACTCGTTAAGTTGGTACAGGGTAAAGTGTCTAATATTCCACAGCTGGTAAATATCCGTTGCGTACCAAAAATCTGCAGTCAAACCGTACAGCCAATAGCCCAAAACACCACCAAGGATGATGCCTACAGTTTTGCACTTGTGCTCGTAGGGCAGTGCAGCAAGGCTTGTACCGGGGCAGTTGCCAAGCACGCCTAAGCCCAAGCCAAAAATCATACCACCAAGAACAACGGCAAAGCTCATACCTTTAATGATAATGGTAGCTTCCTCGTAGCCAACAAAATATTTGCAAACTGCCAAGAGGAACATAGCGTAACCCAAAGCGTAGAGTAAAATTCTCGCAATGGTTAAGTTCTCCAAACGCAGGGAAGAACGGGCACGTCTGCGGTGAGCAACGCCCGACCAATACAGGGTAAAGCCTAAAAGGAGACCTGTAAAAATAACCATGAATGTGTTATACATACTACTTACCTCCCTCGCAATGTTCTTTCAATAAAATTGCCACGGGAATAGCGGTCAAAAGGGCAGCAATTACAAAGGCGTAACTGCTAAGGCTAGTCAAAAGCAATCCGCTTAAAATATTTCCTTCACCACTACCTTCAGCAAGCATTGCTCCGTAGCTCATTACCAT
>CALCUU010000082.1 GCA_937906915.1 uncultured Phascolarctobacterium sp.
GATACCAGTGCAACGGTTATTGAAACCAAGGGCATCAAGGTTAATGCTAGCGTGGAAGCAAGCTTTGAAATTAAATAAGAGCATAAAAAATAGAGCAGAGGAGTTCAAATTCCTCTGCTCTTGTTATTTTTGTAAGTAGTATGGTGAATTTAAGTAGTCACTTCCTGAAATGGAAGGAGTGTTTTGTAATAGGGCAAGTACATCGCTTGCCGTAAGGTCCAGTTCAATTTGTTGGGCGAAGGCTGCACTTTGACCATTGGCTGGATATTTACCCAGCTTGGTGATGATGGGGAGAGTGCAGGTATTCTTCATCTCTTTTAGTAATTGGCGCCCCACGTCGTTGAAGGCAAGTACGCGTATGTAGGCAGGCTCTGCTTGCTCTAAGTAGCTACGCTGCTTTCCAAGCAAGAGCTGCATAAAAAGGCGACGTATTCTTGCTTTGGGGTAGCGCTTTTTGGTGCAAAGGGCAACGGCCTCGTCTAAAGAGGTGCAGTTTGCCGCTTGCTTGAGCAAATTCTCCAAGCCTTCCGTACATTGACACTGCTCTGCGATTTCAGAAGGGGTGAGTAGACGCAGGCGGTAGCTTAGCAAATTCCACAGGAGCTTTTCATTTGTGCCACAATGGTTTTCTAAGGCGTGCCATACGTTTAAAGGCACTGCTTGTTTTACAGAGCTTGCTTCGTTTTGGAGGCAAGCCTTGCGAATTGCAGTGGCGCTGGCGATGGAGCCGGAGATTTTTTCTTCATTATAATTAGCCTGCTCCCGTTGGATAAAAATGGGAGTGATGCTTGTATTTTGCAATGCCTTGGCGTATTCCAAGGCGAGGATGTCGTTGGGGGTGTTTAAATTTTTAGCGCCTGCCAAATTTTGTAACGCTTTTTCGTAAGCGGAGGCGTAGGGGAGTCCTTCTGCTAAAAATTTTTGAAGAGCGTTGTTAAAATCAGAGCCTTTGATTATTTTTGCCAGCTCTACGAAATTTGTAGCAGGGTTTTCTGCTCCAC
>CALCUU010000083.1 GCA_937906915.1 uncultured Phascolarctobacterium sp.
CTTCGAGTGTCCCCGTGGGAGGAAGTTTCAACCACTTCTCCCACTCGGCAATGCGCTCTTCTGTCGCAGTAGCAATGAAAGCATCGACAAGAACTCGTTGAATCACTCCGTGCAACTCATCGAACTCAATCGCTTCAGATTTTAAAATCTGCTTCATTTCTTCGATTTCATCTTCGAACACGATGGTGTTCATGGTGACGTAAATCAGGACGCCTCTCAGGTGGGCATAGTCCACCGCCTCCTTCAGCGCGTCGTAATCAAAGTTGTCAGAGTATGCTCTCGCGCCGAACTTCTGCATACCTAAATATATTGCATCACAGCCGCTTGCAATGGCTGCCTTTAGTGCTTCCATATTCCATGATGGGTATATTTCGCTTGGAAGCACGCCTTTTATGTATTCATCTATATTAATATTTTCCTTATTGATAAAGTTATATAGTTTATGAATTTTAGAGATTTACTCGGCAGCGAGCTCCTGTTTTTTGACGGAGCAATGGGTACCATGCTGCAAGCTCGCGGTTTAAAACCGGGCGAGCTTCCGGAGCTTTGGAACTTTACCCACGCTGACATAATTAAAGAAGTACACACCGCTTATCTTGAAGCAGGTGTTAACATAATCAAAACCAATACCTTTGGTGCCAACCGTTTGAAATTTGCAGGCACCGATATTAAAACTGCGGACGTAGTTGCCGCAGGGGTGCGCAATGCCAAAGAAGCTTGTGCTAATTTTGAGAAAGCTTTTGTGGCGTTGGACTTAGGCCCCACCGGAAAACTGCTTGCTCCTTATGGCGACCTGCCCTTCGAGGAAGCAGTTGATATTTACGGAGAAATTGTTCGTGCGGGCAGTGCTGCCGGTGCAGATTTAGTGCTCATCGAAACTATGAGCGATACCTACGAAACGAAAGCAGCAATCTTGGCTGTGAAAGAAAACTGTGACTTGCCTGTTGTTGTCACCCTGACCTTTGATATTGACGGCAAGCTTTTAACTGGTGGCGACGTTGCCGCTGCTGCTTTAATGGTAGAAGGCTTGGGAGCAGATGCCATTGGTTTTAACTGTGGACTTGGCCCTGCCCAAATGCAAAAGCTGTTGCCCCAACTTTTAAAATTTACCAGCTTGCCCATCGTTCTTAACCCTAATGCAGGCTTGCCCGTAGAACGTGATGGTAAGACCTGCTTTGATGTTGGCCCCGATGAATTTGCTGACTTAATGTACGAGCTGATTAGCGAAGGCGTTAGCATTGCCGGTGGTTGCTGTGGTACAACTCCTGCTCATATCGGAGCGATGATTGCAAAATGCAAAGGTTTGCCCGCAGGTGGCAGACGTGACCTGAATGTTACTGCTGTTTCCAGCTACGGCAAAGCTGTTGTTTTCGGCGAAGCTCCCTTGATTATTGGTGAGCGCATTAACCCCACAGGCAAGCCTCGCTTGAAGGAAGCACTTCAAAATGCAGACTACGATTATATTTGTCGCTTGGGCTTGGAGCAAATTAGTGCTGGCAGTCATGTTCTCGATGTAAATGTGGGTATGCCCGGTCTTGACGAAGTTGAAGCGTCAGGTAAGGCTGTCCTTGCTCTCCAAGGAATTACGGATACTCCCTTGCAAATTGATACTTCTAACTACGAAGCTATGGAGCGTGCCATGCGTTTGTACAATGGCAAGCCCATGCTCAACTCCGTCAATGGCAAAGCAGAAAGCTTGGAAAAAGTTCTGCCCTTGGTGAAAAAATACGGCGCAGTAGTTGTAGCACTGTGCCTTGACGATAGCGGTATTCCTTTAGATGTGGCAGGACGCGTTGCCATTGCAGAAAAAATTATCTCCAAAGCCGCGGAGTATGGAATTTCCAGC
>CALCUU010000084.1 GCA_937906915.1 uncultured Phascolarctobacterium sp.
CAATTCGTGAAAACGAAATCGCAGCAGACACCATGGGCATTAACACTACTAAATATAAAGTGCTGGCGTTCACCTTGGGTGCTTCCTTCGCTGGTACTGCGGGCGCACTTTTTAGTCACTACTTCTTCTTAGCGCATCCCGCATCCTTCACCTTTATGCGTTCCTTCGATATTCTGACCATGGTTGTACTTGGTGGTCTGGGTTCCATGACCGGCTCCATTACCGGTGCTATCCTCTTGACCTTCATCTCTGCATTCCTGTCCGATTTCCCCGAATGGCGTATGATTATCTATTCCGTTACCATGATTATCTTGATGCTCTATCGTCCTCAAGGTTTGTTTGGTAACAAAGAACTTAGCGTAAAAATGTTTAAATTAGGAGGTAAGGGCTAATGGCAGAACTGCTGAAAGTAAATGACATTTCCATGGTCTTTGGTGGTCTGCGTGCAGTTTCCAACCTTACCATGCACATTGACAAAGGCGAGCTGATTGGCCTCATCGGTCCTAACGGTGCAGGCAAGACCACTGCCTTCAATATGATTACCGGTGTTTACACCCCCACCGAAGGCGAAATTTATTTTGACGGCGAAAAGAGTAGCGGTAAAAAATCTTACCAAGTTACCCAAATGGGTATGGCTCGTACCTTCCAAAACATCCGCCTGTTCTCTGAGCTGAGCGTAATTGATAACGTAAAAATTGCTTACAATATGCACGTATCCTACGGTCTTGCAAGCGCAATCTTCCGCAATGGCAAATACCTGAGCGAAGAAGAAATGATTACCCAAAAGGCACTTGACCTTTTGAAAATCTTCCACTTGGAAGACAAAGCTTATGAACAAGCTAAAAACCTTCCCTACGGCGAACAACGTCGCTTGGAAATTGCCCGCGCGCTGGCAACTGAACCTAAACTTTTGCTCTTGGACGAACCTGCTGCAGGTATGAACCCCCAAGAAACTAAAGAGCTGATGGAAATGATTCGCTGGATTCGCGACAAATTTGATTTGTCCATCCTGCTTATCGAACACGACATGGGTCTTGTAATGGGCGTTTGCGAACGCATCTACGTTTTGGAATACGGCTGCCTCATTGCAGAAGGTACTCCTGATGAAATCAAAAATAACAAACGCGTTATTGAAGCATATCTTGGCGAGGAGGTAATCAACTAATGTTAAGAGTTGAAGATATTAACGTTTATTACGGTGCCATCCACGCCATCAAAGGCATTAGCTTAGAAGTTAATGACGGTGAAATTGTTGCGCTGATTGGTTCCAACGGTGCAGGCAAATCCACAACCTTGCGTACCATTTCCGGTTTGATGAAACCTAAAAAGGGTAGAATTATGTACGACGGTGAAGACATCACCGGTGTACCTGCTCATAAAATCGTAGGTAAAGGCTTGTGCCAAGTTCCCGAAGGTCGTCACGTATTTGCAAATATGACCGTTTTGGAAAACTTGGAGCTGGGCGCTTACTTGCGTAACGACAAAGACGGTATCGCAAAAGATATGGAAGCTGTCTTTGAAAAATTCCCCCGCCTTTTGGAACGTAAGAACCAAATCGCAGGTACTCTTTCCGGCGGCGAACAACAAATGCTGGCAATGGCTCGTGCTTTGATGAGCCGTCCTAAACTTTTGTTGTTGGACGAACCTTCCATGGGTTTGGCTCCGCTTCTGGTAAAAGAAATTTTCAACATCATTAAAGAAATCAATGCCAGCGGCACCACCGTTCTCCTGGTAGAACAAAACGCAAATATGGCATTGTCCATCGCTGACAAGGCATACGTTCTGGAAACCGGTCGTATTACCTTGAGCGGTACTGCTGCTGAACTGGCAAGCAGTGAAGAAGTTCGTAAAGCATATCTTGGTGGTTAATAGTTAAGGAGTGTGTTCAAAGAATGTTAGTTAAAGATTTTATGACCCCTGTTGTTATTACTGTTCGTGAAGACCAATCCATGCTCGAAGCACGCGAAACAATGCGTGGCAAAAACCTCAACAGCCTTCCCGTAGTTGACGATTTGAAACGTGTTCGTGGCATTATTACTGCTGAAGACATTGGTAAAGCTTCTCCCAGTGATGCAAGCACTCTGTCCCGTTACGAAGCAAACTATCTCCTTGGTCGTTTGAAAGTACGCGATATCATGAGCCGTACCGTAATCACCGTTGAAGCTGATGACACCATCGAATATGTTGCTTACAAACTGTACAAATTCAAAGTAAACGCTTTGCCCGTAGTTGATGAAAACAACAAATTAGTAGGCATTATCTCCCAAACCGATATCTTCCGTGCATTCGTAGAAATTATGTCTATGGATCGTAGCTGCACCCGTATTACCTTTGACGCAACCGATAAAGTAGGTGTTGTTGCAGAAGTATCCAACCTCTTTAAAGAAGCTGGCATCAACATTATCTCCATCGTTAGTCGTCAATTGGAAGATAGCACTGCAGAAGTTGTTGTTCGTGCTGACTTGAGAGAACATGGTATGGGCATCATCGAAAGCATTCGTGAAGCAGGCTACACCATTACCAGCATCGAAACCTACGAAGGTGTAGACCAAAATGCTTAAAGGCGTTACCTTTCACGTAGGTGATGTGGTAATTATGAAAAAGGCACACCCCTGCGGTAGTAACCAATGGGAAATTACCAGAACCGGTATGGATTTTGGTATGAAGTGCTGTGGCTGTGGTCATTTCGTAATGCTGCCCCGTGTGAAATTTGAAAAGGCTGTTAAGTCAATCGTCCCCAAAGAATAAAGAAAGAGCAGTTCCGTTTGGAACTGCTCTAATTTTTTTAGGCAAGTATTAAATTATTTCTTTTTGCCGCCGCCCATAAGACGATTTGCGTAATTACGCATGCCTTCGTTGGGCTTTTGTTTGAAATCAGCAGGGGGAAGTGCGAAAGCGGTCTCTGCATTTACCACGTTGCTAACTTCTTCTACTTTGAAGATGGGCAGGTAGCTAACCTTGTAGCCCTTCCAGTTGGCAGTACCTTTTTCGTAGTAGAAGTACAGGGAGTTGCTGCCTTTAATCATTTTGTCGTAATCGTAACCGGTTACTGCATCTACGCCAGCTTCGGGGCGCACGCCAAACCAGCTAATCAAGGTTTCAGCAAAGGGCATGCTCATTCCGGGAAGCTCCGGCAGACGGTCGTAGGTTTTATTAACGTAGTCAATGGTGTACCAGTAACCGTCCTTGATGAAGGAGTTGGTGTCGCTGATAACTTTGCCTTCGCCGTCAAGCTTGGTGTTGCGCTCAGCGTTGATGCCATTTGCTTCATTATATTCAGTACGGCTGTAACGAACTTTTTGTGCGGGGGTAAGTTTGTTGTAAGCTTCGGGGGTGAGGATTTCAGCCATATCAATTTTTTGAGTGATTACCAAATGTACAGGGTGTTTATCGCTGTTCAAGGTGCTGCCCAAAAGTTGAATGGTACGTTGACCGGGGTTGTAAGCAAATGCAGCTACTGCATTAACCAAGGTAAAGATGCAGGCTAACATTAAAACCAGCAGGGACTTTCTCATAAAATTCACCTCATATCTAAGATTGCAACTTCATTATACCATAAAGAATTATTCAAAAGAAAGAAAATAAAATCTATTGCCCGGGAAATGTGAAAAACACCTAGACCCGCTTCATAAAAACGTCGCTGTATTTACAAAGTGTTTTCTGTACAATGAGGTGGGGCAGGCATAGAATAAAAGTACCATAAGAATGAAAATTCTTAGAAGGAGGTTTTATATATGTTGAAAAAAGTATTCGCAGCGACAGCAATGCTTGGCGTTATGTTATTTTCTACCAGCGCTTTTGCAGCAGTAAGAGGTACTGATGCAGTTGAAGCAGCAAAAACTAAATTGCCCGAATCCATTGTGGTTTTAGGTTATGACGAAGGGCAGGACACTGCCATTGTAAACTTCCGTGACCCGGATAATCTTTTGGATTACGCAGTAGAAGTTTCCATGGAAACAGGCAAGGTTTTGCGTGTGCACATGGAAGGTGCGTCCATTCACGGTAGTACCATTATGACCAAAAGCTTTGAAGACATTGAAGCAATCATCTTGGAAGAATATCCTGATGCTCAAGAAATTATCATCACCACCGGACAAGACGGCAACAACACTTATTACGAAGCAGTTTTTGTAACTGACGAATTTGCTGCCGAAGCAAAACTTAATCCGGTAACCGGTGCTTTCTCTGAAAGAGAATATGTTTTCTTTTGAGGAAATAGTTTAATGGTAAAGAGGAATAGCTTTAAGCTATTCCTCTTTTATTTTTTATACAGTTCTGAAAAGATGGCACCGCCAATAACAAATACGGCACCTAAAATTTGTAGGTATGTAAAAGTTTCTTTTAAAAATATAGTGGAGAAGAATATAGCTGATAATGGTTCTAGGTATCCGTAAATAGCTACTCGTTGAACGGATAGTTTTTTTATGGACGAAAAATATAAATAACAACCTAATCCAGTGTTTAGTAAGCCTAAGATAAGTAAAGGTAGTAAATTTGTTGAAGCAAGGGAAGGTGTGGGAAAATTTTTTATGCAAGTAAATAAAAGCGTAGTTAAAAAGCTGATTGATAATTGCAGGAGACAATTTTCAAGTCCCACAATAGATGATGCTTTCTTGTTATAGATAACCATAAACGCATACATTATGGCAGAGCCAAGACCACAAAAAAAGCCAAAGATGTTTCCCGATGAGTAAAATAAGTTCTCATTTAGTAGAAGTATGCCTAAAAGTACCATGACAATACCGATAATTTTAGAGATTGGCAGTTTTTCGTTAAAAATAAATGGTGAGGAAGCGATTACAAAAATTGGACCGCAATAGTATAAAAGAGAGGCGAGAGCAACACCAATTTGCACATAAGCTTCGTAAAGGAACAACCAGCTAGCTCCCATGGCAATACCCGAAATACAAAGATAACAGAACTGAAGTGGGTGCTTATAAAAGGTAAAAGTATTTTGCTTGAGTAGGTATATTGCAAAAAGGAAAAGACTTCCGATGAAGGTTCTTAATAAAACGATATTATAACTATCTAGCAGAATTTTGCTGGCGACAATGCCGTTTGTTCCAAAAAGTAGGATTGCTGTTACATATTTACAGAAGTCAATTTTCATAACTGTTCCCCGTTTAGAATTGAGTAGATGAATACTTGAAAATAATTTAGGGATAGTGTAACATAAAACAAAAAATTCGAAAAACGAATAATTAGCATAATCAAGATGACGATTACAGATAAAAGGATGAGCGTTTATGGATATGAATATTTTAAAATATCAAGCCTTTATCAAAACTGTAGAATACGGAAGCTTTACAAAAGCAGCAGAAGTTTTAAAATATTCCCAGTCTGGGATAAGCAGAATGATAAATGACTTGGAACAGGAGTGGGGAATAATTCTTTTAGAACGCAATAGGTCAGGTGTTAGATTAACATCTGATGGTATCAAGGTGTTACCATATGCGAAAAAACTTTGTGCAGATTACGAGAAGCTTCAAATATATGTAGATGATATCAAAGGTGTGCAGGCAGGTATTATAAGAATTGGGACATTTTCCAGTGTGGCTACTCATTGGTTACCCAATATCATAAAAGTGTTTCAAAAAGATTATCCCAACATAGATTATGAATTGTTATTAGGTGATTATTCGGAGATAGAAGAATGGATTTCTGTAGGGCGTGTTGATTGTGGATTTCTACGATTGCCAACAAAAGCTGATTTTGAAACTATATTTTTGGAACGAGATGAGATGTTGGCAATTTTACCGGAAAATCACACGCTGGTGAATTGTGACAAGATACCAATTGAAGCATTGGCGCGCGAACCCTTTATGCTGTTAGAAAAGGGAGGAAAGAGCGAAATAACGGAGCTTTTTGAAGAGAATGGACTCAATCTTAATACACGCTTTACGACATGGGATGATTACGCCGTTATGTCTATGGTCGAAAGTGGTTTAGGAGTTAGCATTTTGCCACGATTGATATTGAAACGGATTCCTTACAATATTGTCGCCAAGGAACTAGATGTACCAATATATAGAGATATTTGCTTGGCGATGCGAAGCAGAAAGAATGCTTCCGTGGCAGTAAAACGTTTTTTGAACTACTTGCCCAATAGATGAAAGCGTTGCATAAAGAGTGCTTTTAGGATAAAATATTATAGATATGAATGTTTATAATCTATAAATATAAAACGAGGAGAGATTATTGTGAGCACTAATTTAGAAGTAGGTATCGTTGGTTTGCCTAACGTTGGCAAAAGTACCCTGTTTAACGCAATTACCAAAGCTGGCGCGGAAGCTGCCAACTATCCGTTCTGCACCATTGAACCCAACGTAGGTATCGTTGATGTTCCTGATAAAAGATTGGATGTTTTGAGCGAAATGTTCAAATCCAAAAGAATTGTTCCCGCAGCAATGCGCTTCGTAGATATTGCCGGTCTTGTAAAAGGCGCTTCCAAAGGCGAAGGTTTGGGTAACAAATTCTTGGCACATATCCGCGAAGTAGATGCTGTTGCTCAAGTTGTACGTTGCTTTGAAGATAGCAACATCACCCACGTTGAAGGCAGCATTGACCCCTTGCGTGACATTGAAATTATCAACACCGAACTGTGCCTTGCAGATATGGAATCTGTTGAAAAACGTATGGAACGTTTGGTAAAACTTCTCAAAACTGGCGACAAGAAAGCTCCGCTGGAAAAAGCTTGCTTGGAAAAAGTTTTGGAAGGCTTGGGTGATGCAGTTCCTGCTCGTCGCATGGGCTTGACCGATGACGAAAAAGATTTCCTGAAAGAACTGCACCTCTTGACCATGAAACCTGTACTTTACATCACTAACGTTGCAGAAGGTGAAGTAGCAGATACTTCCGGCAACGCTCACGTACAAGCTG
>CALCUU010000085.1 GCA_937906915.1 uncultured Phascolarctobacterium sp.
TGGTCAGGATGCCGAAAGCAACGGGCAAACCGTATTCCATGCTAACGTGTGCAATGCCTTTGGAAGCTTCTGCGCAAACATAGTCAAAGTGCGGAGTAGCACCACGGATTACTGCACCGAGGCAGATGATGGCATCATATTTGCCAGTAGCAGCCAATTTTTTAGCAGCGAGGGGTACTTCAAAAGCACCGGGAACCCAAACTACGGTGATGTCTTCATCAGCACATTCATGACGAACCAAGCAGTCAACTGCGCCACCCATCAATTTGCTGGTAATAAATTCATTAAAACGAGCTACAACAATAGCTACCTTCATACCTTTTGCAGTAAGTTTACCTTCTAATACGTTCATTTATATATCCTCCTTATTTGTGGCAACCGCAATCGCAATGCAATTGGTGACCCATTTTTTCTTCCTTAATATCAAGATAGAACTCATTATATTCGTTGGCTTCGATTACGATGGGCACACGCTCGGTAATGGTAATGCCGTAACCGGAAAGACCAATACGTTTAGCAGGGTTGTTGGTAATCAGGCGAATACTGGACAAGCCCAAGTCACCAAGGATTTGCGCACCCATACCGTAGTCGCGCAGGTCAGGTGCAAAGCCAAGCTGTACGTTAGCTTCAACGGTGTCCAAGCCTTTATCTTGCAGGGCGTAGGCTCTAATCTTATTGGCAAGACCAATGCCACGACCTTCTTGGCGCATGTAGATTACAGCACCGCAGCCTTCCTTTTCAATCATACGCAGGGCGTTACCCAATTGGTCGCCACAATCACAACGCAGGCTACCCAACGCGTCACCAGTCAAACATTCAGAGTGCACGCGCACAAGAACGTTTTCCTTGCCTGCGATTTCGCCTTTAACAATGGCAACGTGGCACAAATCGTCCAAATCATTTTCGTAAGCGATGATTCTAAACTTGCCGTATTTGCTGGGCAAATCTGCTTCTGCAACACGGTGCACCATTTTTTCGTGGTTCTTACGATAAGCAACAAGGTCTGCAATGGTGATGAACACAATGTCGTGCTTGTGAGCGAACTCCATTAAGTGAGGAGTGCGCATCATCTGACCGTCTTCATCCATAATTTCTACGCAAATGCCTACGGGCTTCAAGCCAGCCAGCTTACAAAGGTCAACGGTTGCTTCTGTATGACCGGTGCGAACCAGCACGCCACCTTCGCGAGCACGCAGGGGGAACACGTGACCAGGACGACGGAAGTCGTTAGGCTGCGCACCTTCCTCACAGCATTTTTTCATAGTGTAAGCACGCTCGTAAGCAGAAATACCGGTAGTGGTATCTACGTGGTCAATGGATACGGAGAAAGCTGTTTCGTGGTTATCAGTATTCTTGCTAACCATTGCGCCGAATTGCAGCTTATCCATAACCTCGCCAGCAGCAGGCATACAAATTAAACCACGTGCTTCCCTCGCCATGAAGTTAATCGCTTCGGGAGTGCACAGCTCTGCCGCCATAATCAAATCGCCTTCGTTTTCGCGATCTTCGTCATCAGTAACCAATACCATTTTGCCAGCTTTAATGGCAGCAATGGCTTCTTCAATGGTATTGTACTTGAATTTTTCTTCCATATTATCTTATCCTCCTCAGATAAAACCATTTTCCATCAATATATTCTTGTCGAGAGTAAGCTCTTGGTTTTCCTTAGTGTGGAAGCCAAGCATACGCTCAACGTATTTGCCAATGATATCTGTTTCCAAATTCACCTTGTCCCCCACTGCCTTAAAGCCCAAGGTAGTCTCCTTAGCGGTGTGAGGTATAAGGGAAACTGAAAAGCTACTGTCCGTCACTTGGGTAACGGTTAAGCTAATGCCGTCGATAGCAATGCTACCTTTAGGCAAAATATATTTTAACAGCTTAGGTTCAGCGCTTACGGTAACCACAACAGCAATGCCTTCGGGACGTTGGCTAAGGATTGTACCCAAGCCCTCCACGTGACCACTCACAATGTGACCGTCAAGACCGTCACACAAACGCAAGGTTCGCTCAAGGTTCACCCTATCGCCGCCACGCAGTTCGCCAATGTTGGTAAGGCGCACCGTTTCGGGCATTACGTCTGCGGTGAAGCTACCTTCCGTCATTTCCACAACAGTAAGGCAAGCACCGTTCACTGCCACGCTGTCACCTATCTTTAAATTGTTCATAACTTTTTTAGCAGCAACCGTCAAATGGTAGGACTCGCCCTGACGAGCTAAGTTCTGTACCGTTCCCAGTTCTGCCACAAGGCCTGTAAACATTTTAAGCCTCCTTAATTTTACCTGTAATCAAAAGGTCTTTGCCAAGGACTTGGTATTCCACCTCGTCCAGTTGCCAGCCCTCGTCAATGGTAGCACTGCCCGTACCACCAATGGGAGTAAGAGCGTTCTTGCCACCTACAACCTTGGGAGCAATAAAGGCGTACACC
>CALCUU010000086.1 GCA_937906915.1 uncultured Phascolarctobacterium sp.
AAAGCAGTTGCTTGACCACGACCGATACCTTTTTGTTCACGGGTAATGCAGATGGAACCGCCGCCGATACCAACTTTAATGAAGTCAGCGCCAGCTTCTGCCAAGAAGCGGAAGCCTTCACGGTCAACTACGTTACCTGCACCAACTTTAACAGTGTCGCCGTAGCGTTCACGAATCCAGTCCAAAGTAATTTTTTGCCATGCGCTGAAACCTTCGGAGGAGTCAATGCACAGTACGTCGCAACCAGCTTCAACCAAAGCAGGTACACGTTCAGCATAGTCGCGGGTGTTGATACCAGCGCCTACGATATGACGTTTTTGTTCGTCAAGCAATTCCAAAGGATATTCTTTATGGGTCAGGTAATCTTTACGGAATACCATGTAGAGCAAACGGCCTTCATCGTCGATGATGGGCAGAGTGTTCAATTTATGTTCCCAAATAATGTCGTTAGCTTCTTGCAAAGAGGTGTCTTTACCAGCAACGATCATTTTTTCAATGGGGGTCATGAATTCTTTAACTTGGGTATTGGGGTCCATACGGCTGGGACGGTAGTCACGGCTGGTAACGATACCTTCCAATTTACCATTAACGGTGCCGTCAGAGGTAACAGCAACGGTGGAGTGACCGGTGCGTTCTTTCAAAGCGATAATATCTGCCAAAGTGCTGTCAGGACGGATATTAGAATCGCTGCTTACGAAACCTGCACGATGGCTTTTTACACGAGCAACCATTGCAGCTTCGTCTTCGATGGATTGGGAACCATAGATAAAGGAAATGCCACCTTCTTTAGAAAGAGCAACAGCAAGTTTCTCACCGGAAACGGATTGCATGATTGCAGATACCATGGGAATGTTCATGGTAATGGCGGATTCTTCACCTTTTTTGAATTTTACCAGCGGAGTACGCAAATCAACATTAGCGGGAATGCATTTTTCAGAGGAATAACCAGGCACTAACAAATACTCACTAAAAGTATGTGCCGGCTCGTCATAATAAAAAGCCATCGTCTCATCATCCTTTACTTAAAATTTTAGATTTTATATATTTTATCTCTTTAAAGCTCTCCACGCAATATCTTTTCTGTAAAAAACTTTATCAAAATTAACTTTTTCTACAGCAGCATAAGCGCGGTCACGAGCGTCACGAATGTTTTTATCTACAGAGGTTACGCCAAGCACGCGTCCGCCTGCAGTTACAATCTTGCCATCTACCAATTTAGTGCCAGCGTGGAACACAACGGTAGCTTCATCAGCGTTAGCTTCTGCCAAGCCGGTAATCTCTTTACCGCCTTCATAGCTACCGGGATAACCGCCGGAAGCCATTACTACGCAAACAGCAGCCTTGTCGGACCAAGCAACTTCAACTTCGTCCAAGGTTCCGGTTGCGCAAGCCAGCATAATTTCTGCCAAGTCACCGTCCAGAAGCGGAAGGATTACTTGGGTTTCAGGGTCACCAAAACGGCAGTTAAATTCTACAACCTTAACACTGTCGCCGTTAATCATCAGGCCAGCGTAGAGGCAGCCTTGGTACGGGGTACCTTCTTGCGCCATAGCAGCAACTACAGGTTTCAAAACTCTTTCAGTTGCTTTAAGGCGAAGCACGTCAGTCATTACGGGAGCAGGAGCATAAGTACCCATACCGCCAGTGTTAGGACCTTCGTCATTATCAAAGATGCGTTTGTGGTCTTGAGCAGCAATCATGGGAACAACGGTTTTGCCGTCGGTGAATGCGAGGAGGGAAGCTTCTTCGCCTTCCATGAATTCTTCCAATACCACGCGAGCGCCTGCATTACCAAATTTTTGGTCAGCCATCATGTCGTCAATAGCGTCCAGTGCTTCTTCCTTAGTCATAGCAACTACAACGCCTTTGCCTGCAGCCAAGCCATCAGCTTTAACTACGATGGGAGCACCTTTTTCTTCAACATAAGCTTTAGCAGTTTCGATATCCTCGCACACTTTAAAGAAAGCAGTAGGAATATCGTATTTAGCCATCAATTCTTTAGAGAATGCTTTGGAGCCTTCCAATTGAGCAGCTGCTTTGGAAGGGCCAAACACAGGCATGCCACGACGTTTGAAAACGTCAACGATACCTGCAACCAAAGTTGCTTCGGGACCAACAACAGTCAGCTCAACGCCATTGTCTTCTGCGAAGTCCGCAACTTTTTCCAAATCATCCAAGTTTAAAGAAATACATTCGCATTTGGGGAGTTCAGCAATGCCGGGATTGCCCGGAGCAGCCAAAATACTTTCAACCTTGGGGCTTTGTGCCAGCTTCCACGCCAAAGCGTGCTCACGACCGCCGCCACCAATCAATAAAATCTTCATATTAGTACCTCTCTTATTCAGCCAGTACTTTCTTCAGGTAATCGCTAATCATAGCGTCATATTCTGCAGTGTGGGTAAATGCTTCGAGAGCAAGTTCTTTACGGGTACGAGCGTCAACGTCGCCAGTTTCTTTGAGCATTGCCATCAAGCCTTCATAACGGGAAGGATAGGTTACGATAACAACGTCTTTGAAGTTTTTAGCAGAAGCGCGTACCATTGCAGGACCACCGATATCAATGTTTTCGATTGCTTCAGCTTCGGTTACGCCCGGTTTAGCAACGGTTTCACGGAAGGGATAGAGGTTTACTACAACCAAGTCAATGGGAGTGATTTCGTGTTTAGCAAGTGCAGCCATGTGTTCCGGGTTGCTACGAACTGCCAAAATTGCACCGTGAATTTTCGGGTTCAAGGTTTTTACACGGCCGTCCATAATTTCAGGGAAGCCAGTTACATCGCTAACGTAGGTTACGGGGATGCCTGCTTCTTTAATTGCGTTCATGGTGCCACCAGTGGAAATGATTTCTACACCGTTTTCGTTCAAGAAGCGAGCTAATTCTACAATGCCAGTTTTATCGGAAACGCTCAGTAAAGCTCTTTTTATCTTCATAATAAATACTCTCCTTTATTTATAACCCCTCAGTTACCTGCCCCTTTCAGGGGCGCCGAGAGTTTATGC
>CALCUU010000087.1 GCA_937906915.1 uncultured Phascolarctobacterium sp.
CGACTTTAGTGCGTTCCGAAGTAGTGGTAGCGTAGAAACGTCGCCTATCCGTACAATGTATGAAGCAAAGTGGGAGCGAAGGGGTAAGGAACTGCTCTTTACCATTGGTGGCGATGGCTTCTTGTATCATATGGTGCGTAATTTAGTTTGGTCCTTGGTGCAAGTTGGTTTGGGAAAACGCACTCCCCAGGATTTTGCAGCAGAGCTTGAAGCAAAGCGCTGTGAATTTTTGAACGAGCCTGCTCCACCGCAAGGATTGTATTTAAAAGAAGTTTTTTATACTGATTTTGAAGCCTAATTTTTTAAGGAAAGCGCTTGAAAAAACCTGTAATTTTTTGAACAAATTTTGTTGAAAAAGTTCTTGACTTAGGTAATGCAAATAGGTATAATGACTATACGTGATTTTCCGCTTGATTTCACTAGCCCCGAAATACAGTGAGAAAATCAAACTAATTGTATATTTCTCTAGGAGGGACATGAGGATGAAATCTTTTATGGCTAATCCGTCCAACATCGAACGTAAATGGTTCGTAGTTGACGCAGCTGATAAAACTCTCGGCCGTATGGCTGCAGAAGTTGCTAAAGTCCTGCGCGGTAAACATAAACCGACTTTTACCCCGCACATGGACACCGGTGATCACGTAATCGTTATCAATGCAGACAAAGTTGTTCTGACCGGTAAAAAACTTACCCAAAAAATCTATTTCCGTCATTCCGGTTATCTCGGTGGCGACAGCTATGTAAAAGCTGGCGACATGCTGAAGAAAAACCCTGTAAGAATGGTAGAACTCGCTATTAAAGGCATGATCCCGCACAACCGTCTGGGCAGCCAAATTTACACCAAACTTCACGTTTATGCAGGTAGCGAACATCCGCATGCTGCTCAAAAACCTGAAGTATTGGAAATCAACGTAAGATAAGATCGGGAGGAAGAATAAATGGCAGTAGTTACTTATAGCGCAACCGGTCGTCGTAAATCTTCCGTTGCTCGCGTTCGCCTGGTTCCGGGTGAAGGCAACATCATCATCAACGACCGCGAATTGAATAAATATTTTGGTCTGAAAACCTTGGAATTGATTGTTAACCAACCGTTGGAAGTTACCGAAACCAAAGGTAAATATGACGTTCTCGTAAACGTTAACGGTGGTGGCATCTCCGGTCAAGCTGGTGCAATCCGTCACGGCATTTCCCGTGCATTGCTGAAAGTTGACGAAGAATTCCGTCCGGTTCTCAAAAAAGCTGGCTTCTTGACTCGCGACCCGCGTGAAAAAGAACGTCGTAAATACGGCTTGAAAAAAGCTCGTAAAGCAAGCCAATTCTCCAAACGCTAATATTTGGATTTTGTATTGCCAACCCGCAACAGCAATGTTGCGGGTTTTTTATCTTCTAAGATAAAGATGCTATTTTAAGTTTGACCCTCTAGTCAAAATATGTTAGAATACGTGAAGTCCAGGTGTGAACTAATTACAACGGATATTGAAAAATGAGTAGTACGGTTAAGAAGGTCTTGTGATGAAAGAGGATTTAAGGTTTGTAATTAAAAATTTTATATACTTTTTATTGTACGGCGTTGTTTGTGCGCTTGTGCTAGGCTGCATATATTTAGACATAAAATATTTTAAATATCTTCCTGAAAGAGGCTTTGTAGAACGTGCTCAGGAATTATTGATTTGTTTAAGTGCAAGTGTGTTTTTATGGCTTGCGTGGAAAAAGAATAAAAGCGGCTTGTGGTTAGTTGGTGGTTTTTTAGCTTGTATGTTCATTCGTGAGCTTGATATAGTCTTTGATAAAATTTTTCACGGGGCGTGGGCTTATGTTGCTATCCTTGTTGCTTGTTTGTGCATTTTAAAGGCATGGAAAAAAGGAGTTAAGGAAACAGTAGAATCCTTAGCAGAATTTATGCGTACCCAAGCTTTTACAAGATTAACTACAGGATTGCTGACGGTTATGGTGTTTTCCAGGTTAATTGGCTATAAACCAATGTGGAAATTAGCTATGGGAAAACATTATTATTGGAGCGTTAAGTTCATTGTTGAAGAAGGCACTGAGCTTTTTGGCTACTCCATTATTTTCTTGGCTGCTGTTGAATACGCTTCTTATTTGCTTTCTCAAAAGAAAGATACAAATTAAATATTGTTAGAAATAATTTATGCTCTATGTCAAAATCATAGGGCATTTTCTTTTGTGTAATCTAACTAAGTAGTGCTATAATATCTGTATATTTAGTTAAGAGGTTAGCTTTATGGAAAGTAAGAAAATTGTAGATAAAAATTTTTATTGGAAGCTTTTCAAATCAACTTTTATCATCAGCGCTTTTACAATTGGTGGTGGCTTCGTCATCATCTCATTGTTAAAGGCAAAGTTTGTTGATGAATATAAATGGTTGGAAGATAAAGAGGCTTTAAATTTAGTGGCGATTGCCCAATCTGCGCCTGGAGTTATGGCTGTAAATGCTTCCATTATAATTGGCTATAAGCTGGCAGGAATATT
>CALCUU010000088.1 GCA_937906915.1 uncultured Phascolarctobacterium sp.
GCACATTCAGACATTTTCGTTTTCTAATATTGATAAGTTTAGTACAGCGGGACTGATTACTCGCATGACTACTGATGTTACCAATGTACAGAACGCATTTCAAATGATTATCCGCATTGCAGTGCGTGCACCGCTGATGCTGATTTGCAGTGTAATTATGTGCTGTGTCATCAGTGTAGAACTCAGCTCTATTTTCCTGGTGGCAGTCGTATTTTTAGGCGTTGCACTTGCATTTATTACGGTGAAAACTTATAAAATATTCGATGAAGTATTTCGCAAATATGATGATGTGAATGCCAGTGTGCAAGAAAATATCACAGGGATTCGTGTGGTAAAATCTTTTGTGCGTGAAGATTACGAAATCGATCGCTTTGATAGAGAGAATATGAATAACTTTAGAGCTAACATGAAATATGTTAAGCTTTCTGCGACCTTGACACCTACCATCGAGTTAGTAGCAGCTATGGGTGTTACATTGATTGTATGGTACGGTGGTAGAAGCGTAATTGCTGGAGAGATTACTGCTGGTGCGTTGGTTGCGTTTCTTTCTTACGCAGTAAACATTTCTAATCCTATCAAACGCCTCAGCCGTGTAATTGGTAATATTCAAAAAGCGTTGGCTGCTGCTCAACGTGTGTTTGACGTTCTGGATTTGCCTGAACTTATCCAAAACGTGCCTAATGCTAAGCTTTTGCCTCCTGTTAAGGGAAGTGTGGCTTTTAAAAATGTATCTTTTGCATACAATGCAGATGAATCCATTCTTGATGATGTTAGCTTTGAAGCTACACCTGGGCAGGTAGTTGCCTTGGTAGGACCTTCCGGTGCAGGCAAGTCCACAGTGGCTAGCTTGCTACCTCGTTTCTACGATGTAACTTCCGGTAGTATTGTTATTGACGGTCACGACATCCGCGAAGTGACTATGGAGTCTTTGCGTGAGCAGGTTGGTATTGTTCCTCAAGAAACAATGCTTTTCAATGGTAGTGTTTATGATAATATTTTGTATGGTCGTTTAGATGCTACAGAAGAAGAAGTTTTTGCTGCGGCAAAGGCTGCGAATGCTCATAACTTTATTATGGAATTGCCTAACGGATACGAAACCCAATTGGGTGACCGTGGCGTAAACATTTCTGGTGGTCAACGTCAACGTATCGCTATTGCCCGGGCAATTTTAAAGAATCCGCAAATCCTTATTTTGGACGAAGCTACATCTGCTCTGGATACTGAGAGCGAACGCGTAGTACAAGACGCGCTTGATAGATTGATGATTGGTAGAACCTCTTTTGTAATTGCTCATAGATTATCTACTATTAAAAATGCAGATAAGATTTTGGTAATGGAAAAAGGTAAGGTTGTTGAATCAGGTAGCCACGATGAGCTTATTGCTCAAGATGGTCTTTATGCTCATTTGTATAAAATTCAGTATCGTAATAAGGAAGCTCAGTGAGGAATTTAAATGTATATTATTTATAATTTGCTGCTCATAGTAGTATTTATATTGTTTGTATTGCCCTACTACACATACCGCCTTTTTACCGAAAAAGGTTTTAGCAGACGTTTTCGTCAAAGTCTAGGTAGAGTACATAATAAAGAAATTGAAAAAGTAATGCGTAAGGATTGCATTTGGATTCATGGCGCTTCCGTTGGTGAAATTGTTGCTACTAGTCCTTTGGTAAAACAAATTCGTCAAGAAATGCCCGACCGTCCCATTTTGGTATCTGCCTTCACCGTAGGTGGTTACAATATGGCAAAGCAAATTATTCCTGAAGCTGATGCTATTATCTTCTTCCCCTTAGATTTGCCCTTCGTAGCAGAATCTATGGTAAAACGTATTCATCCCGGTATTTTTATGCCTGTAGAAACTGAGTTGTGGCCTAACTTCTTGCGTGCCATCCGTGAACGTCATATCCCCGTAATGATGGTTAACGGTCGTATTTCTGAAAAGTCCGTAAAAACCTATCGTTATTTGTACGGTATTTGGGACGATATGCTGAGCACCGTAAGCCGTTTCTGTATGCAATCTAGTATTGACGCTGATTACATTTATACCTTAGGTGCAGAAAAGGATAAAATTTTCGTAACCGGTAACACTAAGTTTGACCAAACTTATGCAGAAGTTACCCCGGAAGATTACGCACGCTACAAAGAAGAATTGGGTTTAGGTGATAGTTATCCTATTATTATGGCTGGCTCCACCCATCCCGGTGAAGAAAAAGCGCTGTTTGATGCTTTCAAAAAAATTAGAGATAAATATGCAGATGCGCGCTTGGTTATTGCTCCCCGTAAAACTAACCGTGCTGATGAAATTACTAAACTTGCTGCTTCCTATGGATTTGATACGGGCTATCGCTCCAAAATGTTAGAACATCCTGAAACTCGCAAGGCTCACCCTGTAATTTTAATAGATACCATCGGTGAATTGGGGCGCATTTATGCAGTTGGTGACGTTGTATATGTTGGTGGTTCTTTGAGCAAAACCGGCGGTCACAACGTATTGGAACCTGCTGCCCATGCTAAGCCCATCATCGTGGGGCCCAATATGCAGAACTTTAAAGACTCCTATTCCTTGCTTAGCAAGGTAGGTGCCTGCAAAATGATTAACAATGTTGCGGAATTGACCAGCGAAATGTTAGATATCATTGCGAATGACGAACGTCGTGAAAAAATGGGTGCTGCTTCTTTGCAAGTTATCAAGGAAAATCGTGGTGCAGATATCCGAAGCATTCATTATTTAAAAGAACTCTTAGAGTTGACCAGTGTTCCTGCTCGCGAATACGCAAGCTACCCGATCAATACTCGTGGTATCAATGATGAAGGTGGCGGCGGATTGCGCCATAGTGATGCAGTTATTCAGTACATTTATCAAATTGCCTATGGTCCTGAAACTCCGTTCTATGGCTGGTTAATCTTAGGCTTCTTGCGTGGTTGCTCCTATTTGTACGAGTTTGGCGTAAGATTAAAGCTTTCTTGCTACAAAATGGGCTTGAAAACAAGAGTGAAATTACCCTGCTGTGTAATTTCTATCGGTAACATTACTGTTGGTGGTACCGGTAAAACTCCTACTGCGCAAAAGATGGCTGACCTGATTAAGCGTATGGGTTATCGTGTTGTTATTCTGAATCGTGGTTATCGTTCCCACTGGGATAAGGATATTGGCGTTGTTTCTGATGGCAATAAGATTTTTATGACTGCTTATGAAGCTGGTGACGAAGCATATTTGATGGCAAAAACTTTGCCAGGTATTCCTGTTGTCATTGGTAAGAACCGTGCTGTTACCGGTAAGTATGCTGTTGAAAAATTAAATGCCGAAGTAATCATCATGGACGATGGTTATCAACATTGGCATTTGGAACGTGACCTTGACGTAGTTTTGGTGGATACTTTAAATATGTTTGGTAATGGATGCGTTTTGCCTCGTGGCATGCTCCGTGAACCTTTGGAAAACTTAGACCGTGGTGATTTGTTCCTTCTGACTAAGACTGACCAAAGCAGTATTTTAAGCCGTAAGCAATTGCGTCAAACTATCGAAAAGTACAATGCTAAAGCTCCTGTCGTAGAAAGTGTCCATCATCCTAAAAACTTTGTAGAGATTGCTGATTGGTATAAAGGCATTACTACTAATCGTATGGATTTGTCTGAACTGGAAGGCAAAGATGTTATGGTCTTCTCTGCGATTGGTAACCCGTCTTCTTTCGAGCAAACCTTGTCCAGTATTGGCTTGAATATTATGGAAGCAGTACGTTATCCTGACCATCATGATTATGGTATGTTGGAAATGCAATATATTAGTGAACGTGCTAGCAGCCAAAAAGCAGTTGCAATGGTAACTACTTCTAAAGACGCAGTAAAAATTCCTACAGAATTTATTTACTCTGCTCGTGAAATTCCTCTGTATATTTTGAATATGGATATTCAAGTTACAGATGGATTTGATAAATTCAGAGAATGCGTAGTTAATGCTATTAAAAAGGAGAAAGATAAATAATGAAAGTTCTTTGCGTTATTCCTGCTCGTTATGCATCTACTCGTTTACCTGGTAAACCCTTATCTATGATTGCAGGCAAGCCTATGATTCAACATGTATATGAACGTGCTTGTCAAGCAGAGCTTCCTGATGAAGTTGTCGTTGCTACTGATAACGAATTGGTAGAACAAGCAGTGCTTGGCTTTGGTGGCAAAGCAGTTATGACTTCTCCTGATCATCCTAGCGGAACTGACCGTTTGGCAGAAGTTGCCTTGAAATATCCTGATGTTGATGTAATTGTCAATGTACAAGGCGATGAACCGATGATTCCCGCAGAAGTTATTGATAGACTGGCAGCAGCATTTAAAGATGACGAAGATTTACATATGGCAACTATGAAGGTTGTTATGGAAGAGGAAGATTATAATAATCCTGCTGCTGTAAAAGTAGTAACTGATCTGAATGGCTATGCATTGTACTTCTCTCGTAGCTTGATGCCGTATCCCCGCAACAAGCCGGAAGATTTTAAGGTGTTCAAACATGTTGGTATTTATGCTTATCGTCGTAACTTCTTGTTGAAATATGCAGCATTGGCTCCCACACCGCTGGAAAGAGCTGAAAGCTTGGAGCAACTGCGTGCCTTAGAAAATGGCTATAAAATTAAAGTTCTGGAAAGTGACTTTAAAGGTATCGGTGTAGATACTCCTGAAGATTTGGCAGCAGTTAACGCATTGTTTGAAAAAATGAAGAAATAAGATTATTAAGGAGGTTATGAAATGCATATAGTTAAAGTTGGTGACTACCTTGTTGGTCAAGGTAATCCGTTGATGCTGATGGCTGGTCCGTGCGTATTGGAAGGCTATGAACGTAGCTTGAAAATTGGTCAACAAGCTAAGGCAATTTGTGATGAATTGGGTATTCCTTATGTGTTTAAAGCTTCCTTTGATAAAGCTAACAGATCCTCTATTAAATCTTTCAGAGGTCCTGGTATTGAAGAAGGTTTGAAAATTTTAGCGCAAATCAAAAAAGATTTGGGCGTTCCCGTTGTAACTGATATCCACGAACCTTGGCAAGCAGATAAAGCTGCAGAAGTTGTAGACATCCTGCAAATTCCTGCTTTCCTGTGCCGTCAAACCGATTTGGTTTATGCTGCAGCTAAAACAGGTAAAACTGTTAACGTTAAAAAAGCACAATTCCTTGC
>CALCUU010000089.1 GCA_937906915.1 uncultured Phascolarctobacterium sp.
CAACCGCATCGTTTACGATATTACGAGCAAACCACCGGCTACGGTATGGACTCCTACTGCGACGAAGCACGTGAGCTTATTAAAAAAGCTTGCAACCGTCCCGACGCAGACGTACATCTTTTAGTTGGCGGCACTCAAACAAATTTAGTAGTAATCTCTGCAGCGCTGCGTCCCCACCAAGCAGTTCTCGCCAGCTTCCCCAGTCACATCAATACTCACGAAGCAGGCGCCATTGAACACGGTGGTCACCGCGTTATCCCCCTGCAAACTGACGACGGCAAGCTGACCGCTGCCCAAATCGAAGCTGAATGGATTAAATATGACACTGATCCTGCTCGCGAACATTGGGCACAACCTAAACTGGTTTACATTTCCCAATCCACCGAAGTTGGCAGTATGTATAACAAAGCAGAGCTGGAAGCACTCTACGCAGTGTGCAAAAAATATGGTTTGTTCCTTTTCATTGACGGTGCTCGCCTTGGTTACGCCCTTGGCTCTCCCGATAGCGATTTAACCTTGGAAGACGTTGCCAACAACTGCGACGTGTTCTACATCGGCGGCACTAAATGTGGCTTGATGTTTGGCGAAGCAGTTGTTATTATGCACGACGCTTTGAAGCCGGACTTCCGCAGTATCGCAAAGCAAAACGGTGCCATCTTGGCAAAAGGTCGTCTCTTGGGCGTACAGTTTGGCGTTGTGATGAAAGATAATATGTATATCGAAATTTGTCGCCACGCCGTAGAGCAAGCCTACAAAGTGCGTGATGCTTTCCTTGCACACGGCTTCAAATTTTTAGCAGATTCTCCCACCAACCAACAATTTGTAATTTTAACTCCTGCTCAATTTGAGAAATTGAGCGAAGAATTTGTATTAAGTCTTATCGAATACTTGCCCGATGGTAACTACTGCGCTCGCATTTGCACCAGCTGGGCAACTAAAGACGAAGAAGTTGATAAGCTTATCGCCATGATTCCGGAGCTGTAAGCTTATGTCTACTTCAAACTTTAAGGCTGAATTTTTAAGCGGTATGCGCGCAGCCATTCCTGTTATCTTGGGCTTTGTTCCCGTAGGCATTGCCTTCGCCATTATGGCAAGACAGGCTGGCTTCACCGTTGCTCAAACCTGTGGCTTCTCTATTTTCGTTTTCGCAGGAGCCAGCCAAATGATGGCAGTAGGTATGTACGAGCAGGGCGCCAGCATTATCGCTATGATTTTGGCAACCTTCCTTTTAAACTTTAGACATTTAATCATGAGCACCTGCGTCTTTGAGCGTATCAAAGAAGCTACCTTGAAGCAAAAGCTTATCGCAGGCTTTGGTGTTACCGACGAATCCTTTGCTCTTTTCACCACAGAAAAAGAAGAAAGGTGCAC
>CALCUU010000090.1 GCA_937906915.1 uncultured Phascolarctobacterium sp.
ATCCCATGCCTTCCCGTTCCTTCATCATCGGTGCTGAATACACTTTCTAAGCATCGCACAACTTCACACACAAATAAAATCGGCGCAGACCAAAAGGTCTGCGCCTTTTTACATTCTTGTGTTCAACTAGAAAAAATGCTTTTAATTACGTGAAGAGTTTAAAAATAATTCACACTTAGATAATATGACATATGTTTGAAATATGTTACAATATATAAAAGAAAGGTGGGAGGCATATGAAAAAGTTTAATGTGTTTTTGATTGCAGCTTCTGTAGCTATTGCTTCTTTTGGATTTAGCGGTATCGCCTCTGCAGATGATGACGTTCGTATCAGACATGGCAATGGTAGATGTCACCATGAAAGTCGTTGTGAAGTAAAAATCTCTGCTAAAGATGCTAAGCGTATTGCGTTTAAGGACGCTGGCGTTAAAGCAAAAGATGTATGGATGGAAGAGTTCGAGCTGGATAGAGATGACGGTTGGTTAGTTTATGAATTAGAGTTCCACGTTGGTAGAACTGAGTACGAATATAAGATTGATGCTGTAAGTGGTAGAATCTTGAAAGCAAAAATTGATCGCGACTAAACAAAATCGGCGCAGACCAAAGGGTCTGCGCCTTTCTTGCTATTTACTTAGATATAAGATTTAAGGGGGATTGTAGTGAATGTCCTAAATATTTATCATAAAAGCTGCTAACTGGTGCTCCAAGTCAATCAACAACTTCAATGCCTGCAGGGGTAAAGTTTACTACGGTTTTAGGAGGCAGGGTTGCACTGCTACCATTGTTGTTAAACCATAAAGTGTTTTCGTTTAAGGTACCATTAGTAACGTAACCGTCTTGGTCAAAGGAAATTTGGGTACCACCTTTGAATTCTACGAAGCCTGCGCTGGTATCAAGTGTATTGTTTTGCCAGCCTACGGGGCGCAGGCGGGTATCGTCTGCTAAAGTAGCAGTTTGGATTGCGCCAGTGGGGTAGAAGGTGATAAGGTTATCTCCTTTAAAATTGACAAAGCCGTATTTGCCTTTTTGTAGGCTCAAGGTAATGTCTTCGTCTAACGTGCCACTAATTACCGTGCCATCAGAGGCGAAGGTAATAGGGTTACCTCCTTTGTAGCGGGCGTGCTTGTAAGTTGGAACAAGCATTGCCGGCATGGGACCAGGACCCCAGTCGTCGTCAAAGGGTTCCCAAAAGAAAGGTGGGTACATGGCAGGGCTTGCTGCTGAATAATAAAAGTCGTTAATCATATTGCGCCAGCCTGTTGGACGCAGGTAGGTGTCTTCGTCAAGAGTGCCGCTGATAACTTGTCCGTCAGGAGTAAGTTCAACAGGTGTCTCTTTTTGAAACTTAATGTCTTCGGCAACGCTCCAACCTATGGGAACTAGCTTAGTGGTTTTATCGAGAGTTATGGTTTGTGCGCTAGAGACGTTGGCGTATAGAAGTGTTGCCAACGTGCAGGCGATGAGTGCGTATTTTTTCAAAGTTCTCACCTCGAATGAAAGAGTTTTATTTTGAAAGTTTAGTGTTGAAGTTTAGTGTGCTTTTCTTTTGACTCTATTATATATTTAAGGAAGAAAGTTTATGTGACGGCTCCTTGAAAAGTTGAAGAAGGTTTTATGATGTATGGAAGTTGGATTAAAAATTAGAAGCTTGGTTTCATTTAGAGTTAGCTTTTAATATTGACTAAGGTGCAGGGAAATTTTAAAATATAGGTATCTGAACTTATCTAAAATAGAGGGGTGATGTTATGGAATTAGTATTCTTGACTGCACTGGGAATTGGTGGCGCAACAGTAGTGGGTGCGCTCTTAGGCTTTATATTTAAAAATATTTCTCATAAATTTAGCGATATTGTTCTTTCTTTTGCAGCAGGCGTAATGCTGTGCGCTGCAATCATTGGTTTAATACTTCCTTCATTAGAATATGGTGGCGGTAAGGATGGCTTGCTGATGACTATCGCAGGTATTTTCTGTGGTGCGTTTTGCTTGAACCTTTTGGATAAGGTGACCCCTCATTTACACAGGCTGGCTGGCGTTGAACACGAAGCACATCCGGAACAGACTAAACGTATAAATAAGGTGCTGCTTTTCGTAATGGCAATTGGTATCCATAATTTACCGGAAGGTATTGCCGCAGGCGTAGGCTTCGGCACGGAAAATGTTGCTCAAGCTATGAGTATCGCCGTTGGTATCGCCTTGCAAAATATTCCTGAAGGTATGGTCATCATCGCGCCTATGCTGGCAGCTGGTATGAGCCAATGGAGAACCTTTTGGTGTGCAATGGCAACTGGTTTGGTAGAAGTGCTGGGAACCTTGCTTGGTTATTTCGCAGTTACTCTTTCAGCGACTATCTTGCCTTTTGCTCTTGCTTTTGCAG
>CALCUU010000091.1 GCA_937906915.1 uncultured Phascolarctobacterium sp.
TGTACATAAGATTACCATTATTCCTCGTACTAATGGTGCGCTGGGTTACACCATGCAAATTGCTGAAAACGATTCCGTACTGATGAAGAAGGAAGAGCTTTTCAACAAGATTGTTACCATTACCGGTGGTCGTAGCGCGGAAGAGATTGTCTTTGGCAGCATTACCTCCGGCGCGGCTAACGACATTGAGCAGGCAACTCGTATTGCCCGGGCAATGGTGACCCGCCTTGGTATGACGGAAGAGTTCGATATGATGGCAACGGAAGTCATCAACAATATGTATCTTGGTGGCGACGCTTCTCTCCAATGCAGTGCAGAGACCGCAGGCAAGATTGATGCCAAGGTTTTGGAAATCATCAAGGAAGCACATGCTAAGGCAAGAGCAATTCTTTCTGATAACCGCGATAAACTGGACGAACTGGCGAACTTCCTCTTGGAAAAAGAAACCATCACCGGCGAAGAGTTCATGGCTGTGCTCAACGGCGACCTTAAAGCTGAAGCTATTGCTGAGGAAGAACAAGCTTAATACTGTATTTAAAGGGCAGACTTCGTGTCTGCTCTTTTCTTTTTGAACGGTGAGTTAAATTTTTTAGTTAAAGAAAGCACTAATTAAGAAAGTATACACAGGAATAGTATACACTTTTTTAAAAATGTAATGTATAATATAAGCATCACATTAAAAAGAGGTGAACTTATGTTAAAAACTAATTTCCAAAAAGGTCTCTTCACTATTCTCGTTGGCTTGGCAATTTGGTTTATGCCTGTGCCTGAAGGCTTGAAGCCTCAAGCAATGAAAGTATTTGCAATCTTTGTTGCTACCATTGTCGGCTTCATTCTCCATCCGCTGCCCATTGGCGCAATCGCACTTATTTCCGTAGGCTTGACTGGCTTCCTTAAAGTAGTTAAACCTGCTGAAGCACTGGCTGGCTTTGGCAATGCAACCATTTGGTTGATTGTTAGTGCCTTCTTATTTGCTCTTGGCTTTATCAAATCTGGTCTTGGCAAACGAATTGCGTATAAAATTATGGCGGCAATTGGTAGCAGCTCCTTGAAGCTTGGCTACACCATGGCAATTACCGACTTGATTATCTCTCCGGCAACTCCGTCTAACACTGCTCGTGGCGGCGGTATCTTGTTCCCGGTAGTTCGTAGCTTGTGCTCTGCTTTTGAATCCGAACCGGACGAAAAATCCAGAAAACGCATTGGCGCTTACTTGATGAAATCTACTTTCCAAGCAGACTGCATCACTTCCTCCATGTTCATTACCTCTGTTGCACCTAACTCCTTGTGCGTAGCTTTGGCAGCACAAGCAGCAGGCGTTAACATTTCTTGGGGCGGTTGGGCACTTGCTTGTATCGTTCCCGGTGTATTGGCTTTGATTATTTGCCCGTACCTCATTTACAAACTGTTCCCGCCTGAATTGAAAGAAACTCCGGAAGCTCCGGAAATTGCTCGCAAAGAATTGGAAGCAATGGGTCCCATGAGCGGCGACGAAAAAACTGTTCTTGGTGTATTCCTCCTTGCTCTTGGCATGTGGGCAACCTCTTCCTTCACTGGCTTTAACGCTACCATGATTGCGCTGGTGTGCATTGGCTTGATGCTGTGCCGTCACGCTATCGAATGGGACGACGTTATTAAAGAAAAAGGCGCTTGGGACACCCTGGTTTGGATGGGCGGCTTGATGAGCCTTGCAACTGCTTTGAACAAATCCGGCTTCATTGCTTGGTTTGCAAAAATCGTTGCTGCTAACATGGGTGGCATTAGCGGTATTACTGCGCTCCTCATTTTGGCAATCATCTATATGTATGCTCACTATGGTTTTGCCAGCCTTTCTGCTCACGTATCTGCAATGTTCGCAGCATTCGTAGCTGTTGCTGTAGAAGCTGGTGCTCCTGCTGGCCTGAGTGCTATGGCATTGGCAAGCTTAACCGGTATCATGGGTGGTTTGACCCACTATGCAACTGGTCCTGCTCCCATTTACTTTGGCGCTGGCTACCTGACCCAAGCTGAATGGTGGAAGATTGGTTTCATCGTTTCCATCGTAAACTTAATCTGCTTCTTGGGCGTTGGCACCATCTGGTGGAAAGTTATCGGTCTCTGGTAAGAA
>CALCUU010000092.1 GCA_937906915.1 uncultured Phascolarctobacterium sp.
ATTGACCTATGGTAAGGTTGCCAGCGCTAACTACACCATAGGCGAGAGAGCAGTTCACCAAGATGGAATGGATAGCTTAGTTGGACGCTTGGGCTTTAGCTTGGGTAAGGATATTAAGCAAGGCAATGTTTACGCTCGTGCTTCTTACTTGTACGACTTTGACGGCGAAAGCAAGGTACGCTTTGCTCAAGACGGGGTGGAACGCACCTTGAAGCAAGACCTTGGTGGTAGCTGGTGGGAGGTTGGTGTTGGTACTAACATCAATCTTAGCAAAGCAACTCATATGTATTTAGATGTGGAGAAGACTTTTGGTGGAGAAGTTGATACCAATTGGCAATGGAATTTAGGCGTAAGATATAGCTTCTAACAAGTTTGTTGAAAACATTATATAAAAAAATAAGGCGTTCTCGTTTTCGAGAACGCCTTTAACTACGGTATTAAAAAGTATTCCACTACAAAGACCAGTGCACAGCAGCAGGCTGCCACGTTAATGAGGCTTAGCCCCTTCCAAGCGGCAATAATGCCAAGAACTAAAGCCAAACCACCGGAGATGGGAGTTTGGGTATCGTTAATGATGGCGGGGAAAGTCATAACTGCAAGGGTAACGTAGGGAACATAATATAAAAATGATTTGATAAAACGGTTTTGAATCTGCCTGCGGATGATGGTTAGAGGCAGTACACGGATGATATAAGTTGTAATCGCCATAACGGCAATGTAAATGTAGATATTATTTTTCATCAGCGCTTACCTCCTTGCAGTATTCGTCAGCAGGGAAGAACCAAGCTGCAATGGCAGAGATGGTTACGGTAAGAACGATGATGCGGGTACCACCGGAAAGTGCAGCCAAAGGAGCCCACACGTTAGCTACAAGGCTAGCGATAAAACTGCAAAGCACTAGTGCGAAAATAATCTTGTGCTTACGAGCAGGGGGAATGATTACGGCAAGGAACATTCCGTAAAGGGCAACAACAAGGGCACCAACGATACGTTGGGGTAACATATTGCCTGCGATAATGCCAACTGCAGTACCTGTAGCCCAGCTGGGAACGGCGGCGAGAGCTGCACCGTAATAATAGTAAGGGTTCAAGTAACCGGGACGACCAATGTTAATACCAAAAAGTTCGTCCGTTACAGCAGCACCGAAGAGGAAGCGGTGGAAGAAAGGCATTTTGGGAGACAGCTTCTGGCTCAAGGCAGCGCTCATCAAAAAGTAACGAGCGTTGATGATGAGGGTAGTTAATGCCATTTCAAAATAGGAAGCATTACCTGCGATTATAGATACCGCCGCAAATTGTCCTGCGCTGGTTGCGTTGGTTATACTTGTGAGGAAGCCTTGGAAAGCAGTGATACCTGCGTTACGATAGGCAATGCCCAAGGAAAAGGCTACGGCAAAATAGCCAAGTCCGATGGGAATACCATCACGCAAGCCTTCAAAGAAGGCACTTTTATCTAAAGCTTTATCAATTTCTAAAGAGTTATTGTCATTCATTATGGGTCACCTAAATATCAAGACCACCGAAATTAAACGGTGGTCTTAAATTTTTAGAAGTTTTTATTTCAGGAGTTCTGCTGCTACCAAGTGACCCATTTCAGAAGTTGAAACTTTCTTCAAACCTTCAGCATACAGGTCGGGAGTGCGGTAGCCTTGTTCCATAACTGCGTCAACTGCTGCTTCGATAGCGTCAGCTGCTTCAGCTTTGTCCAAGGAGTAGCGGAGCATCATTGCTACGGAAAGGATGGTTGCCAAGGGATTTGCAATGCCTTGACCAGCAATGTCGGGAGCACTGCCGTGGATGGGTTCGTACATGCCAGTGCCATCACCTAAGCTTGCGCTGGGAAGCAAACCAATGCTACCAGCGATGGTGCTTGCTTCGTCACTCAAAATGTCGCCGAAGATGTTGTTGGTAAGGATTACGTCGAATTGTTTGGGGTTGAGGATAAGTTGCATTGCGCAGTTATCTACATAGTAGTTGTTCAATTCGATTTCAGGATAATCTTTCGCTTGCATTTCAGCTACGATTTTGCGCCACATACGGCTGGAGCCCAGAACGTTAGCTTTATCAACGCTGGTAACTTTGCCACGACGTTTTTTAGCAGCTTCAAAAGCAAATTTTGCAATGCGTTCAACTTCGGGGCGGGTATAGAGTTCAACGTCGCTTGCTTCTTCAACACCGTCAGCGTTGATGTGAGCTTCGTTGTGTTCACCAAAGTAAATGCCACCAGTCAGTTCGCGTACGATGAGGAGGTCAGCGCCTTCTGCGTTTTCAGTTTTCAGCGGGGAAAGGTGAGCAGTAAATCTGGAAACGGTCATGGGGCGCAGGTTGCAGTAAAGACCAAGTGCTTTACGAATACCCAAGAGACCTTTTTCCGGACGAATGTCAGGAGCAACGTTATCCCATTTGGGACCGCCAACTGCACCAAGGAGTACTGCGTCTGCAGCTTTAGCAGAAGCAACAGTAGCTTCCGGCAGGGGAACGCCAGTTGCGTCGATAGCGCAGCCACCGATGAGTTGTTTATCATATTCAATTTCAAAGCCAAATTTTTTAGCAGCTGCGTCAAGTACTTCAACAGCAGCGTCAACAATTTCTACACCGATGCCGTCACCGGGGAGCAGGGTAATTTTCATGATGGATTATTCTCCTTTAACGTAGTTAATCAAGCCACCGCAGTCAGAAATTTTTTGGATAAATTCGGGCAACGGTTTGCAGGTAATGGTGATGTTCTTGTTGATGATTTTGATTTCGCCTTTAGCCATATCAACGTCGATTTCATCGCCTGCTTCAATTTTTTCTACTTCTTTGCCAATTTCCAGTACGGGCAAGCCAATGTTGATGGCGTTGCGATAGAAAATACGGGCAAAGCTATCTGCGATAATGCATTTAATGCCTTTTACTTGGATTACAACGGGAGCGTGTTCACGGGAGGAACCGCAACCAAAGTTTTTGCCTGCAACGATGTAGTCGCCGGGGGTTACGCCTGCTGCGAAGTTTTCTACCAAGTTTTCCTTAGCGTCTTCCATAGCGTGCTCTGCCAGCTCGGTGAAATCTGCAATGTTCAGATATCTTGCAGGAATAATTACGTCTGTATCAATGTGATCGCCGTAGCGCCAAACTTTACTCATTTCATTACCTCCTCAGGGCTGGTGATGTAGCCGGTAACTGCGCTTGCTGCTGCAGTGTAGGGGCTTGCCAGATAAACTTCACTGTCTACGTGACCCATACGTCCACGGAAGTTACGGTTGGTAGTAGAAACAGCGCGTTCGCCTGCTGCCAAGATGCCCATGTAGCCACCAAGGCAAGGACCGCAGGTAGGAGTGGAAACTGCTGCGCCTGCATCAATGAAAATGTCAATGTAGCCTAAGCGCATAGCTTCTTTGTAAATTTCTTGGGTAGCGGGAATGATAATCATGCGCACGCCGTCACAAACTTTATGTTCTTTAAGAATTTCTGCAGCTTGTGCCAAGTCTTCCAAACGACCGTTGGTGCAGGAGCCTACAACAACTTGGTCAATTTTAATGTCTTTACCTTCGGAAGCAGGGTGAGTGTTTTCCGGAAGGTGAGGATATGCTACAACAGGAACGAGTTTATCCAGTTCCATGGTAATTTCTTGAGCGTATTCTGCGTCTTCATCAGCAGTTACTGCTTCCCAGGTACGGTCAGTTACGCGACCTTCAAGGTAAGCGATAGTCTTTTCGTCAACGGGGAAGATACCGTTTTTAGCGCCAGCTTCGATTGCCATGTTGCAAATGGTGAAGCGGTCAGCCATGGAAAGTTCTGCAACGCCTTCGCCACAGAATTCCAAGGATTGGTAACGAGCGCCGTCAACGCCAATCATACCAATCAAGGTAAGGATGATGTCTTTGCCACGAACGAAGCGGGGCAGTTTGCCTACCAGGTTTACTTTAATAGCTTGGGGAACTTTGAACCAAGTAGTACCACTTGCCATAGCAGCGCCGATATCGGTTTGACCCATACCGGTGCTCAGTGCGTTAAGCGCGCCGTAAGTGCAGGTGTGGGAGTCTGCGCCGATGATGATTTCGCCGGGAGCAGCAAGACCTTGGTCAGGAAGCAGGGCGTGTTCAATACCCATGCGGCCAACTTCAAAGTAGTTTTTGATTTCGTGCTTACGAGCGAAGTCACGCATGCGTTTGCACATGGTTGCAGATTTAATATCTTTGCAGGGAGAGAAGTGGTCAGGTACCAAGCAGATTTTGTTTTTGTCGAATACCGGACGACCAATTTTTTCAAATTCAGTGATAGCCGGCGGACCAGTGATGTCGTTGGCTAATACCATGTCAACTTGGGAAACTAAGAGATCGCCAGCGCTTACGCTGTCGCGGCCTGCATGCTTCGCCAGAATTTTTTCTGTCATTGTCATACCCATAGTAGATTCCTCCAAATTATATAGTTCTTAAACATAAACAAAGTTTGCGATAAAATCGTTAGAAGTGCTGGAAGGCAAGGAACAGCGAAGCTTATGAAGCGATGGCGTACTTGTGGTACGTCGAGCAAGTAAGCAAGCTGTGACACAGCATAACAGTGCTTATAACGATTTTAATAAATAAAGCCCCTATTCGTACTTCTACGAATAGGGGCGCATTGATAACTTAGCGCGGTACCACCCTGATTTGATTTCTTCATTATATAACTAACGCTGGTTCTGCGTCCGTCCCTAAAAAATTCAGGACGGCTGCTTCCGGATGAGCTTCTTTACCAGACTTCTTGCAGCTTGCACCAACCGCTACATCTCTAAAAGGAAAGGGAGGTAAATTTTTCCGTTCATTGCATTTGAAAATAATATTGTTTTTTAAAGTAACGTGTTCTCTATATTATGGCAATAGGTTTGTAGTTTGTCAAGAAAAAAGTTACAAAGAACGGTTAAACCTTTACGGCTTGTACTTGCGTGGTAGAAAGTGTACACTCTGTAACAAACGCAGAGCCTTATTTTTAAAAGGCAGTGAACAAAAATTAAAAACTTTCTTCATTATATATAGTTCTTCTAATTGAATAAGTAAAATTTACGCAGGAAGTGTTGAACAAGAACATAAGAGCAGGGTATAATAAGCATAACTATAAATAAAAATAATTCAAAGAAGAAATAGGAGATAAAAAATGTTTATTGACAGAGCGAGGATTTATGTGGAAGCAGGTAATGGCGGCGACGGCATGAGCAGCTTCCGTAGAGAAAAGTTTGTAGAAAAAGGCGGTCCCAATGGTGGTAACGGTGGTCGTGGCGGTGACGTTATTCTTGTTGCCGACAAAAACCTTAACACCTTGATTGACTTCCGTTATAAAAGAAAATATGTTGCTAAACGCGGCGGTCAAGGCGGTACTAAAAATTGTACCGGTATGCGCGCCGATAATGTGTATGTAAAGGTACCCATGGGCACTTTGGTTCGTGATGACGTAACTGGCGCAGTTATGGCAGACTTAACCGAAGATGGTCAAGAGTACATCGCGGCTAAGGGAGGACGCGGCGGTAAGGGTAACGCCTGCTATGTTACCAGTACCAACAGAGCTCCAACCTTTGCAGAAAAAGGTGAGCCCGGCGAAAACCGTTGGTTGAAACTGGAACTGAAGCTTTTGGCTGACGTTGGTCTTGTTGGCTACCCCAGCGTAGGCAAATCCAGCATCATTGCCCAAGTTAGCGCTGCTCGTCCTGAAATTGCTGCTTACCATTTCACCACCCTGTCCCCGGTTTTAGGTGTGGTACGCATTGACGAAGAACGCAGCTTCGTTTTGGCAGATATCCCCGGTTTGATTGAAGGTGCTCACGAGGGTGTTGGTCTTGGTCATGACTTCCTGCGTCACGTAGAGCGTACTAAAGTATTGCTCCACATTGTTGACGTGGCGGGCGTAGATGGACGCGACCCCATTGAAGACTTTGACAAAATTAACAACGAGCTGGCTCAATACAGCGAACGTCTTGCTCGCCGTAAACAGCTGGTGGTTGCAAATAAAATGGATTTACCCGAAGCACAAGAAAACTTTGGCCGCTTGAAAGAATATGTTGAAGCAAAAGGCTACGAAATTACCAAGGCTTCTGCTGCTACCGGCGAAGGCCTGCGTGAATTGATGTTCCAAGCTTACGAACTTTTGGAAGCTTACGTTCCCGAAGAAGACGAGCAAGAACTGAGCCGCTTTGACGAAATTGACCCGGACAGCTACGAAATTGTTGTGGGTAACGATACTGACTACGAAGTACGTGGTAAGAACATTGAACGTCTCGTTGCAATGACTAACTTCGACAACGACGAAGCGCTGTATCGTTTCCAACTTATCTGGAAGCGTTTGGGTATTGATGAAGCGCTTAAAGAGAAGGGCGTGCAAGAGGGCGAAACTGTTCGTATTCGCGATATGGTTTTTGAGTATAAGGAAAATTGATTAGTGATATACTAACAAAATTGTTATTTTCTGCTCGTGAAAAAATGTTTAACGTTCCACTAGTATGAAAATATTG
>CALCUU010000093.1 GCA_937906915.1 uncultured Phascolarctobacterium sp.
GCTACCCAAATTGGTAGCGGTTTGACAGGTGTACTCTACATTTTGGACGAGCCTTCTATTGGCTTACACCAACGTGATAACAGCAAGCTTCTGGAAACCTTGAAGCATTTGCGTGACTTGGGGAACACCTTGCTCGTAGTTGAACACGATGAGGAAACCATGTACGCAGCTGACGAAATCTTGGACATTGGCCCAGGTGCAGGTGAGCACGGTGGTGAGATTGTTGCCCAAGGCGATGTGGAAGCCATAAAATTGGTAGAAGACTCCGTGACGGGGCAGTACCTTAGTGGTCGCAAGTTTATCCCCGTTCCGAAAAAGCGTCGTGAAAATGACGGACGCTTCATCTCCATTAAGGGTGCTCGTGCCAACAATCTGAAAGATATTAACGTAGATATTCCTTTAGGCGTGTTTACCGTGGTAACTGGCGTAAGCGGTAGCGGTAAATCCACCTTGATTAACGATATTTTATATAATGCACTGGGGGCTAAGCTTCACGGTGCAAGACTGCGTCCCTCTGAACACGATACCATTGAAGGCATCGAGTACACGGACAAGGTAATTAACATTGACCAGTCTCCAATTGGTCGCACTCCTCGCAGTAACCCTGCAACCTACACAGGAGTTTTCGATTTTATCCGCGAGCTGTTTAGCCAGACTAACGAAGCCAAAATGCGTGGCTACAAGCCGGGGCGCTTTAGCTTTAACGTGAAGGGCGGTCGCTGTGAAGCTTGTCGTGGTGACGGCGTAAACAAAATTGAAATGAACTTTTTGCCGGACGTATACGTGCCCTGCGAAGTTTGCCACGGTGCGCGCTATAACCGTGACACCTTAGAGGTGCATTACAAGGGAAAGACCATTGCAGAAGTTTTGGATATGACCGTTTCCGAAGCACTGGAATTTTTCAAGAACTTACCTCGCATTGCTCGCAAGCTGGAGGTTTTGGAGGACGTTGGCTTGGGCTACATTCACCTTGGACAAGCGGCAACAACTCTTTCCGGTGGCGAAGCTCAGCGTGTAAAATTGGCAACGGAGCTTTCCAAACGCAGTACTGGTCGCACTATATACATTCTTGATGAACCTACAACCGGTCTTCACATTGCTGACGTCCATAAGCTTTTGGAAGTTTTGCAACGCTTGGTAGATGCTGGGGACAGCGTGGTTGTTATTGAACATAATTTAGACGTAATCAAAACTGCGGACTACATCATTGACCTTGGTCCCGAAGGTGGCGACAAGGGCGGTACCTTGGTAGCCTGCGGTACTCCCGAAGAAGTGGCGAAGGTTAAAGCCTCTTACACTGGTCAATATGTGAAGCAGGCTTTGGCGCAAGCTAAGAAAAATGGGTGGTATAAATGACTGCTGAAAATTTCAGCGAAAAAATTCAACAAGCTTTAGCAGTGCTGCCTGATAAACCGGGTGTGTATTTAATGCACGACGCTCACGGAAAGGTAATTTACGTGGGCAAGGCAGTGGTGCTGAAAAATAGGGTGCGCAGTTATTTTCGTAACCTTGCTTCCCACACGCCTAAGGTGCGTGCCATGGTGGAGAAGATTGCGGAATTTGAAACCATCGTTACCAGTAGCGAAGTTGAAGCGCTGATTTTAGAATGTAATTTAATAAAGAAGTATCGTCCTCGCTACAACATAATGCTCAAGGACGATAAGACATATCCCTTTTTGAAGGTGACGGTCAATGAGGACTTTCCCAGAATTTACGTAACC
>CALCUU010000094.1 GCA_937906915.1 uncultured Phascolarctobacterium sp.
ACCCTGCAAGTCAAGCGTCACGTACGCAAAGCCTGCGTCCTTAACAGCGCAGATGATTTGCTCCCGCATTTTTGTAGAAGCAAGCACAATTTCTTGTGGTGCTACTTCTATGCGAGCCAAGTTGTTGTGGTGTCTAACCCGCACGTCAGTTAAGCCCAAAGCTTTCAAAGCGTCCTCTGCCTTTTCAATTTGGGCAAGCTTTTCTAAATTTACTTCTTCTCCGTAAGCAATGCGGGAAGCAAGACAAGCGTAGGCAGGCTTCTTAGCAATGGAAAGCTTGTACTTTTCTGCGAGAGCACGCACGTCCGCTTTAGTAAAGCCACATTCTAAAAGGGGGCTAACTACGCCAAGCTCTTTAGTAGCCTGCATTCCCGGACGGTAGTCGCCTAAATCGTCAAGGTTTGCTCCGTCAAGAAGTGTTTTGCAGCCAATCTTTTCTGCTTCTGCCTTGATAGTGCTAAAGAGAAGCTTCTTGCAATAATAGCAACGTTTGCTGTCGTTGGCGCAGAACTCCGGCAAATTTAAAGGGTTGGGGTATAAAAAGTTAACTTTAAAATCCAGTTCAAAGATTAAACGGGTAATGTCCAGCTTTTCAAAGGCAGGCATCAGCGGTGTAATGGCACTAAAGATTTTTACATCAACCTTTGCTTTTTGGCAGGCTGCAAGTAAAAGGGCAGAATCTACGCCTCCACTAAAGGCGAGGGCAGGCGCTTCTAACTGCTGTAAAAATTTTATTAACTTAGCTTCTTTTTCTTCTAAGGTGTATTTCATTTTAAACTCCTTGTCAGGAAAAATTTTTTCTTTTCTTCAATTATAACGCATTGGCACTTGCCATAAAACAATTTTTGAATTATTATTGTACGTGTTGAATTTTACTGGGATAAAAAGGGAAGAAGGAAATATATTATGGCAAATTTACAAGCGGGTCTTAATGGTACCGCAACAACTATTGTTTCTGATAAAAATACTGCTCAAACCATGCGTAGTGGTTCTTTGCCGGTGTTTGCAACTCCTGCAATGTGCGCGCTTATGGAAGAAGCAGCTTGTGCTGCTCTCGTAGGTTGTCTTGAACCGGGAATGGGTAGCGTAGGCGTGAGCCTTAACATTACCCACAACGCACCTACTGCATTGGAAGGCGAAGTAACTGCCACCGCACAGCTTACCAGCATTGAAGGACGCAAGCTTACTTTCGCAGTAATGGCGAAGGATAAACACGGTGTTATCGGCAAAGGAACTCATGAACGCTTCATCATCGACAATGAAAAATTCATGGGCAAGCTGGCAGAATTGAACAAAGAATAAGAAAACGGAAATGTTTCACGTGAAACATTTCCGTTTTTTACTTTGAGCTTATTATTTTTTGATTACGTTCAAGAAAGCTTTCAAGCGTTCATTGGTGGGGTTCT
>CALCUU010000095.1 GCA_937906915.1 uncultured Phascolarctobacterium sp.
GAGAGCTTCCAGTTCCTCATTTACATCGGGAACAAAATCTAACTGGCTTAACAAGGTAGCGTCAGAAACAACGCCCTTTAAGCTATTAACCATATTGATAGTAGCGGTAATATCCTCGGGAATATTGCGCTTGAAATCAATTTGAATATCACGGAATACGGCTTCACCAAGCTTTAAAACCTTAACTCTCATTTGTTCATAGTTTTTAGGTCTTCCAGCTAAATACACCTTTAGTCCTAACGCTTCCAATGAATGTATTATTTCGTTGTTAGAAGCAGTTGTCGCCACCACTAAATCAGGCTTGACAGATAAAACAGCTTCTGTATTTTCATCTAGCTTCCTTCCAACTTTACGTGCCTGCTCCTTAGTAATAAATGTAATCTCCGGGTCACCAGCCCAACGGCTATAGCCGACAATTCGTTTTGTGCCTACTAAATCTGTTAATATTTCATCTGTACCATAGGTAAGAGAAGCAATTCTCTGAGGTTTTTCTGTAAAAGTCAATTTTCTACCAGCTTCATCAATAACCTCGTAAGCAACTTTCTCCTGTACAGTATTATTAACTGGTTCTTGTGTACCACAACCCCCAGTAAAACAAACTAGAAATAGCATTAAGCAGATTAATAATAGTCTTTTCATTTATTCACCTGCTCATCCATTTGTTTTTTAATATACACATTCCACAAACGTTGTAGCATGTGCGCTGCACCCTTGATGCCAACGAAGGGAGTTTCCGTTAGTAAAACTTCGTCAGCTGACGGATAGGCAATGTTACAGCTGTAAAAGTGCACTCCACGGCGACGTAAATTGCTAGCTTCACTACTGCTCGCCAAAAGCAAAACGTCTTCTGCATTTTGGAAAAGCTTTTCAATTTCATCAGCATCCTTGCCAGTAACCAGAACTTTATCTGCCACCTCGCAGTAGTCTGCACTTTTGACTTCGTGTTGACAAATTACGGTAAGCTCTCCCATATCTAACCACTCATTGCGTAAAGCCTGCGCCATACACAAAGCTTGAGTACCAGCTGCTGAAAGAATAACCTTGTCAAACCAAAGGCTTCCCCACACACCGCGATAATCATTTTCTTTAGCGGTTAAGCGTTCCATTTGAGCAGTTCCTTCTGCAAAAACTCCTTGCAAATTATCACAAGGCAGTGCTTCGTTAATACGCGTCAACCAATTTTTAGTACCCTCAATTCCGTAAGGCATACCTACCACGACATAGGGAGTGGCAAAGCGTTTTTCCAAATACTGCGCCAACTTCAAACCAAGCTCCTCATTGCAGACAATGTTTAGCTTAGCACGAGCAATCTCCTGTACATCTTCCAGACTGCTTCCCGCACCGGGAACAGCATTTATTTTGTAACCAGCCTTGGTAAGCAAGCGAATTATTTCATTTCTATCTGCAACGCCGTTGTAGTAGAAATCACTTAAGCCTAAAATATTTACCTTGTTCTCTAATGGTTCAACTTTTTCATCAGCAAATTTTTTTAAAACAGCAAGTGCCGCCTTAGTATAACCTTCAGCAAAGCCACCAACCAAGCCGCCACAGTCCATGGTTACAAAGGGATAAGGCAACTCCATTTTACGAACGATACCAGCCAAATCATCACCAATCAAGCTAAGTGAGCAACTGTTTTCTACCAATAAAAGTGAAGGCTTACGACTACTATCCAGTAAGCGGTTCAAAGCTTCCGTCAAAAACTTTTCCGTTCCATAGACGATAGCATTATTATCAGGCTGACAATCGTGAAAGCGTTCTCCCATATCGTATTTTGCGTGTTCCAAAGTACGTAATGCGTAAAAGTAACACCACAACGGACCGTTTACCAAGATTTCTGCATCGGGAATACCTGCCACAAAGGCTGCAGCTCCACTTAATGCACAGCAGTCAACTCTATGACAAATATTTCCCCATTCGTTATTGCTATACATAAACTAAACCTCCGCCCTTGTGCTTACTACACAGCACTCTATAAATGACTTGCATAAATTCAATTTCTCCAAGGGTTCCCACTTTAGGAAGCATAGGCAAGAAAACTTGCTTTAAATTTTTATCCTGCAGCTCGTGAGTTGTCAGCACAACATCTGCTTCTTTCAGTAAGTGTTCACCATCAAGATTAGAGTATATAGGAACATCAGTATATTTACGCAAGGCACCTACCATCTCATCAAAATAGCCTGCTTCCAAAGCATCAAGCAAAACTATTCCCTGCAAATCTAGTTTTAAGGCATTAATTACACCTAGCATGGACTCTGGATGGAAGTACATTAACCATCTGCCAATGCAAAGAGTAGCCTTTTTATTTTTGGTCACCGACAAAAATTGTGCCAAGCTTTTCTCCATAAGAAGGCGTTCTGCTTGCAAAACTTCTTCAGCCTTTTCTTCACAATTTAACAGCTTACCCATCTCTACAATCCATTGCTGAGTTCTTTCCCAGCCAACAGGATAAACGTCCTGCAAAAATTTAAAGCCAAATTTTTCCTGCAAACGTTTTGTCAAGCACTCGAGACCTTCGTGAGTATTCCCCTTACCACCTAAAACTACCATTGCTTCTGCACTGGTAATCTTGGGTAAATCTGCAAGGGTAATATAACCGGGGAACTGACCAATAACAGTAACACCCATTGCTTTTAAAATTCTTGTAACCTCAGTAGCGTAATGTCCCCACGGTCCACCATTATCCCCAATCAGCACCACTGTTTTAGGAATATGCTCCTGCGGATATAAATATCTATCAATCAATTTATAAGTAATTTCAAAGTAGCCTTCAAAAAATTCACCATCTAAAAATCCGTAGCTATCCACCGTAATGACTGGCAAATTATATTCTTCCTCAACTTCTTTAGCTACAGCTTCCACATCGTCACCAATTACACCGGCAACGCAGGAACCACCTAACACCAAACATTTCGGAGCATACTTTTCTATGGCGTAGGCAATACACTTCTTCAATCTGTCTATGCCACCAAAAATAGAATGCTTTTCTTCCAATTGACTAGACAACAATGGTACGGAAGCACGTTCTTCTTTTCTACCATCACCCATAGCACGATAATGAGTATTGATATCCATTGTACGAGCGATATGTGCGCACGCACGAGGGCTATGGAAAATCACGACCACACCATCCATATAAGCCACCGCACGCCACACGCCAGGCATACTGCAGCTACAACTTTTTCTGATATTGATAAAGCGTTTAGTTTTAATTCCCATATTTTTCAACCAGCTTTTCTAATTCTTCAAAGGTCATTGGCGTAGGCACAGTGAGCTCTGCATTTTCAACAAGCACCTTGCTCAAATTGCGATAGATTTGCGCCTGCTCACTTTCTGGTGCATATTGCAAAACAGTTTGGCGATTATTCTCCGCCTTATTCACAACAACATCACGAGGAATAAAGGCAATCAGTTTTGTATTTAAACGTTTGGCAAATTCTTCCAACAAATTCTTTTCGTTGGGAGTATTACGGCTGTTACCAATGATGCCACCCAAACGTACTCCTCCACGCAAAGCAAAACGCTTCACGCCTTTAGCAATATTGTTGGCAGCGTAAAGACTCATCAGCTCACCAGAAGAAACAATGTAAATATCAGTAGCGTAACCTTCACGAATGGGCACAGCAAACCCACCACATACTACGTCACCTAAAACATCGTAAAGCAAAACATCTTCGTCTTCGATAACGTCTAAAGAACGGAGTTTTTCCAAAGCAACGATAATACCACGACCTGCGCAGCCAACTCCCGGTTCAGGACCGCCAGCTTCCACGCACTTAATTCCGTTGTAACCAATATGCACAATATCTTCCGCTAAAACTTCTTCTTTATCACGCACAACATCTAAAACCGTTTGGGTACAAATCCTTCCCAATAATAAACGAGTAGAATCATTTTTAGGATCGCAACCAATTTGGCAAACCTTCAAGCCATGTTCGCTCAATGCAGCAGACACATTTGCCGTTGTTGTAGATTTACCAATTCCACCCTTACCATATATAGCAATCTTTTTCATAAAAATCCTCCTAACATTTTGCAATACATATTTGAATATGATACAATGTCCTACATAGATTTATTTTTAATTTTAAACTATATACTTGTTATATAGTCAAGGGTAGGTGAAAGCTTTATGAGCAACAATAATTCTGACGATGCCTATTTCACAGCAGGAGAACTCGCAAATCTTTTTGGAATCTCTAAACAAACCTTGTTGTATTATGACAAAATAGGCCTACTCTCACCTGATTTTATTTGCGAAAAAGGCTATAGGCATTATTCAATCCAACAATATTTAGATTTGGAGATCATTGTTAATCTGCGCTCCTTCAATATCAGCATACCGGATATAAAAACTTATCTTGAAAAACGTAGTAAAAATGATTTTATCGACTTGGTGGCACGCAAAGAAAAAGAATGTATGGCTATCATCAAAGAAAACCAAGCAATCATAAAATCTTTAGAAGCTATCAACGACATTGCAAAATGCGAGAGACCTTTCGTTTTTTTCAAGCCCTTACTTACATTCCAAGAAGAACGCTTGATGAAAGTTACTCCCGTTTATAGCAAAGACTCTGGCAAAGATAGAATAGTTTTATTTACGAAACATGCCCAACATACTTTCCATAATAAAAAATCTTTAGAGCGTCATGTTGGCTGGATAATCTCCCAAGAAGACTTGTTTGTAAAACGAGACTACCATCCTACAAAAGCTTACTTCTCCTTCGTTCTGAACACGCCTAAACATAAAGCAAAGTCCATGATAAAAATTCCTGCTGGATTATATCTGGAAATTTATTTTAAAGGTACCTTCTACAAGAACTTTCCTAAGCTTGTAGATATAATCAACAAATTTATGGAGCTAAACGAATTAGAAGCCAGTGGTGATATTTACATACTTACCATTGAAAACCATTTGTTCTATAAAGATACGGACGAATATATTAATAAAATTTTCCTTAACGTAAAGAAAAAATAAAACAGTCCCAAAGCGATTACGCTTTGGGACTGTTTTTTGTATGTTGACCTAGGGTTTTACTAAAGCTTATGAACTTCAAATCCATTAGACAGTATTTTTTTGTTGGTTACGTCAAATTCAAGAATCAGCACCGCTTCATCACCACTGTATTTGCATATTACAGTTTCATCTTGAATTGCGACACTTTCACCAATTGACATATCCATCCATTTTGTTTTACCTGTTTGATTGTTCAGAATGAAAGGTAATCCAGTAATTCTTGTTACTTTCTGCCAAGTTGGCAAAGGATTCCCCGTTTCTGGAGTCTCCGGCCAGGCAGCAATATCAATAAGCAACCTAGCTCCTTGCTCTTTTAAAGATAAAGGTCGTTCGTCAAACCAAGAATCTGCACAAACAAGCACACCAATGTCTAAACCATCGCAATTAGTAGTAGTAACTCTATCACCGGGACTTGCCCACTTTTCACTGCCTAATTTCTCACCATAAATCTTACGATGCCTGCTTTGAAGACTTCCGTCTGGTGCAAATACGAAGCAGGAATTATGATGCAGTCCAGAATCCGGTACATATTCTCCACAACCAAGAAAAAGATATAAATTTTGTTCCTTGACAATTCTACGAAGTTCATCTAAGTAAGAGGCAGGCTGTTCTTCCAATTTGCGCTCCTCATCTATACGATGGAAGTAGTAACCTTGCACCGCAGTCTCGGGAGTAATGACAAGCCTTGCACCATTCTTACCAGCAACCTCAACTGCATTGGCAATCTTTTTTAAATTATCTGCCTGTAGTCCGCAGCTTACCTCCAAATGGCACAAAGCAATCTTCATGACTCTACTCTCTTTCTTTTACAAAACATCTTTCTCGTTATTAATAGGTTTAACCCTATATCAAATCGTCAATTATTATTTATTATTTGCAGTGACCAGTTGTGTTACCGCTTCTTACCTTTTCAAAAATTTCATGAGCTTCTTCTACGCTTTTGCCGTTGGCAAGAGCTTTTTGCATATGCACCATTGCACTGCGATATTTTGCGTGGGCTTCGTCGTTAGGAATAGCATCAATATTTTTCGGATCAAATTCCATAACTTTTTTGAAGATAGCGTGAATTTCTTCACTGGATTTACCAGCAGCTTTAGCAGCTTCTACATGCTTCATAGCACTTTCATAACGATATTTAGCATGGGGATCGTTGGGAAGTTCATATTTCGGATGGGTACAGGTCATAACTTTCACCTCTTTCTATTATTTGGTAAACTTAACTATACACTATATAGTAATTATATAGTCAAGGAAATTTTTCAGGATAAGCTGCTCTCGCCATATCCTCCACTCCTAAAACGAATTGCTGAGAACAAGTCAAAAGATGTGCAGAGGGAATTACAAGAATACTTTTATTTTTTCCAGCATTGGTCGTCATATAAGACTGGTTGGATAAAAGCTCTTCCTTCAACGTGTCAGGACTATGTTCCCCGTCAAAGTTCCAGTCTCCAATGACAAAACTATCTGGATTTAACTGCACTATTGTTTCTTGGGAAAGAGTACAGGTCTGAGAATAGTTTAAGCTTTGGGTTACGTCCTCTACGCCGGCAAGGCGACAGGTGTCACTAAAGGTTCCGTCTGGAGAATAGTAGGCACCCATTGCGTGCATAAAGAGAACCTTGCGTTTTTCTTTGATATCTCCTAATTTTTCCTGCACCTTTTGAATGCGGTCATCCATTTCCGCAACCATCTGCTTGCCTTTTTCCACTTCGCCTACAACTTGGGCAAGTTCTAAGATTGAAGCCTTAATCTCTTCAAAATTAGAAGGAGTTTTGTAAACATACACCTTCATTCCCATTTCCCGTAAGGTTTGATAGCTTTCGGGAGGGAAGAAGTCAGAAATAAGTACCACGTCAGGGTTAAGACCAATTACACTTTCGGGAGTGCTTCCGTGAGTACGATGAGGAATGCTTTTGACACGCTCAACAATATTGGAAATGCCACCATCATCTGCCAAATAGGTAACGCTTAAAATTCTGTTTAGTGGTACCAAATCTAGAAGTATCTCGTCAGTTCCTATGGACATCGATACAATTCGCTGT
>CALCUU010000096.1 GCA_937906915.1 uncultured Phascolarctobacterium sp.
GCTCAAGGCATCGCCGTGTACTAAGGAAACAGTTTTGATATTACCTGCTTCAACGGGCATAGCATCAATTAGGGCAACATCAGGCTGCTTGTCAAGATGTAGCAAAACTTCGCCCATACCTTGCTGGGTTGCACGGTAAATATTAAGTTCGTCTATGTTGCTAATGCTTACGATGTTTACGCTAACGGATAAAGCCTTGCTAAGAACTTCATCGTACAGCTTGTCGCGTTTGCTAGCAGAAATTTGCTTGGAATCATTTAACCCGCTGATAAATACATCTTGGGGTAAAACAACCGCCGCAATTACTAAAGGCCCAGCCAATGGCCCACGACCAGCTTCGTCAACGCCGGCAATTAGCTTGGCGCCTTCTGCGTAGTACTGTCTTTCGTAGCTCATCATTTTGTGGAAGCGTTCACGTTCTACTTCCGCTTGCTTTTGCCTTTTGTAATAGGCTGCTAACATTTTTTTCACACCGGCACGTTGATCATGTGCCAGCTCTGCCAACTGGTCTTCAGTAGGCGCATTCAACAATAATTCTCTTACTTCACTGATGTTCATATAATTTTATCCTCCTTTCTCTGAAAAATTCTATAAGCACCGTTATGCTTTGTCGCAGTTTGCTTACTTGCTCGACGTACGATTAGTACGCCATCGCTACGTAAGTTGTGCTGTTTCGCGTCTTCCGGCACTTCTGACAAGTTTTTACAATATTTCATACAGATTTTTTGGTAAAAGTAGTGTATAATATCTATAATACATCTCTAGATGGAGGGAGTAATAACAATGAACGCAAAAGTAACTAAATTTAACGCATTCCTGCAAGAAAATAACATTAACTGCTTCCAAGCACAAGCAATTGAAAACGAAATGCATTCCGTTTTGTACCGTTCCTTTATGGAAGTTAACGGTCAAAACCTGCCTACTATGGTTGTTGTTGACGACAGCATCTATGTAATGGTGCAAGTTCGTGTTGCTGCAGCAGTTATTAAAGAAGCAAACCGTGCTGCTGTGATGGAACACATCAACAAGCTCAACGAAACCTACAAGGTTTTCAAATACTACATCAACGATAACGGCGACATCGTAATTGAAAGCTGCATTCCTTCCACCGACGAAGACTTCGTTCCCGGTTTGGTACATGCTGTAATCGACGTTATTCTGAAACACTTGCAAGAAGAATATCCGCGCATCATGAAACTTGTGTGGGCAAACTAAGAGCGTAAAATTTAATAGGTCTTGAAAAAATTTGGAGCGTTGCATTTTGCAACGCTCCTTTTTAGTTTAACACTGTTAAGAATTTTTAATAGCAATACAAAAATTAACGATACTATTAAAAATATTTAACAGTATCGCAAAAATCATCAATGGTGTTAAAAATTTTTAATAGTATTGAAGTTTTCTCCTGCCTATGATAAGATGAAGAAAAAACTAAAGGAAGATTATTATGGTTATTCGAGAGCTTTATTTAAAAAGAATACGCCCCTTTTATGAATCAGAGCTGATAAAAGTTATTACCGGTATTAGACGTTGTGGTAAATCTACAATTATGCGCCAAATTATTGATGAGCTTTTGGTTCACAGGGTAGACGTTGAGCAAATCATTTATATTAACTTTGAAGATTACAAGCACCGTGCGTTGATTAACCCTGATAATTTTTATAACTACATTGAGGAACGCATTAAGGGTGGAGGAAAGTATTACCTTTTCTTTGACGAGATTCAGAACGTGCAGGACTTCGAGGTTGTAGTAAATTCCTTTAGGGCAACTCATAATGTAAGCATTTTTATAACTGGCTCCAATTCTAAACTGCTTTCTGGTGAATTGGCAACACATTTGAGCGGGCGCACAGTTTCCTTTAGGGTG
>CALCUU010000097.1 GCA_937906915.1 uncultured Phascolarctobacterium sp.
GCCACGTTGGTAGCACCACCAAGTACTGACTTCACTCTATTTATTTTAGTTACGGGCACAGGTGCTTCCGGAGAAATACGTTTTACTTCACCGTGAAAGTACCTATCCAGCATTACATCGCCAATTACGGCAATGCGCAAGTCTTTTATTTTTTCTGCTAAAAAAACAGTTGCAGCTAAATTTGGCAATTTATTCACCATCCACAAGCTCACATAAAATGTGACCAATCAAAATATGCATCTCCTGAGCACGAGCAGTAACCTTAGCGGGAACAGCAATGCACTCGTCGCAAAGCTCCGCCAACTTGGCACCGTTAGCCGCAGTCATACCTACACAGTACATCCCTTTAGCCTTTGCCAATTCAACGGCAGCAAGTACGTTGGGACTGGTTCCACTAGTGGAAATTCCCACAAGTACATCACCCTCGTTGCCCAACGCTTCCACTTGACGCACAAAAACCTTGTCAAAGCCGTAGTCATTGCTAACAGCAGTCAAAATGGAAGTATCAACGGTAAGTGCGATAGCAGGCAAGCCTTGACGTTCCTTTTGAAAACGACCAACGAATTCAGCAGCTAAATGCTGGCTATCCGCTGCACTACCACCATTACCGCAAAACAGCACCTTTTTGCCATTTGCCAAGGCAATCTTAATTGCGGAAGCAACACGTTCAATTTGTACTAATATATCGCTTTGCATAACAGCATTGGCAACCGCCAAATGCTCCTCAAAGCGTGCTTGAATAATTTTTTGCATAATCTACCTCAATTACAGATTGTAGAAGTAATACACTATTCTGCGTGTACTATCGTTTTCTAATTGTTGTTGTTCATATTCAAAAGCTAACATCCAGCAACAGAACTTATGTTCCCAAGAATATTTCGTAGAATATTGTTGCCCTTTACCAATATCATATCTATTAACGATAGTGAAAGTATTTTTATCATCCATTTTCCAACGCAGGCCATTACGAATTTCTTTTGCCATATCAGGTTGTCCAATATCAAACAAAGAACTTGTTTCATCTTCACGATGCCAGCCAATCCAAGTATCCCACTTCTTAGACAATTTTTGTGCTAAGGTTGCAGAATATACATCAGTTTGTTCTGTCTCTCCGTTGTAACTTTCATGAACCCATTTTCTACCAACCCTCAGATTAAGAACGGTATTCTTAGAATTAAACAGATAAATCGGGTCATGAGTTAAATACACAGCATATTCCTTATGCCAACTATTTACACCAGTATCTTCATTTTTCCAAAAACCATATTCAAAGTAACCAGAATAGCTTAAAGGCAAACCATCAATAAAGTGATGCGCTGTATTGCATGTAACGCAGAGCATATCTGCACCCCAACCTATAAGGGTATTCAGACCATCTTTGATATATTCTGTAGGATCAGGACCTTTTCCCAAAAGGAATGTGGTTCTGTCGGGAGTTACAGTATGCGAGTATACTATCATCCTCGGATGTTCCTGATCTGTTCCAGCAGGTGTTTTTTCGGCCAACACCCTCAAAAAATCGGCAGTAGCAGCAGGTCCCATGCCGCCCAACACGCCAAGAG
>CALCUU010000098.1 GCA_937906915.1 uncultured Phascolarctobacterium sp.
GTTAGTCAGACGACCACGACGGTAGTCGTCATCGTCCATGCAGGGCAAGTCGTCGTGAATCAAGGAATAGGTGTGAATCATTTCCAAACCGCAGGCAACAGGCAAATAGTTGTAGCCTTTTTTGCCCAAAGCTTCCGCAGTAGCCATCAAGAGCACCGGGCGGATACGTTTACCACCAGCAAGCAGGCTGTATGCCATAGCATCATCAACCTTGCTGATACCTTTCTTTGCCATTCTTGTTTCTAAGAAATTTTCAATTAGCTTTCTTTGGTTGTCGTAGTACACTGCAAAATCCATCTTATGCCTCCAAATCATGGAATGTTTCTAATTTATAGTCATCGTCACTAGTAGCAACGATTTTTTCCACTTCTTGTTTAACGGTGTCAAGCTTACCCATGCAAATCTTGCTCAGCTCAATACCATATTTAAAAACCTCTAAAGACTGCTCCAAGCTAAGCTCGCCACTTTCCAAAAGGCGCACTTGCTCTTCCAGCTCTGCCAAGGCTTCTTCAAATTTAATGTTCTTAGCAATTTTCTTTGCCATTATTTTTCCTCCACACTTTGGACAACAGAAACTATCTTGCCATCACCCACAGTAGTAATCAGCTCTTCGCCCCAACGCACCTGCTCAATGGAAGTAACTACTTTGTAATCTTCCTTTTGGGTTACGCTGTAACCACGAGCCAGCACTGCCAAGGGACTGAGATTATCTAAACGTGCAGCTTGTAATTCAAAACTATGCCTACTTTGTTTAAGCAAGCTATCCATTTTATTTACAAGCTTGGTATAAGCAGCATCAGTACGAAGCGCACCGTCTGCAAAAATTCTCTCCGGGTCTTTTAATGCCCAAGAGGTTTTCGATCTATCTAATCTATATTCTTCCTGCTCTAAACGAGTAGTCATCAGCTGACGACAACGTCTAGATAAGTTTTCTACCTTTAATATGTAGCCTTCTGCATCTGCAACAGCAAGCTCTGCAGCTTGGGACGGTGTCGCTGCCCTAACATCAGCAGCAAAATCGCACAAAGTAAAATCTGTTTCGTGACCAACAGCGCTGACCACCGGGATAGCAGAAGCTGCCACCGCCCGCACGGTTTCTTCCTCGTTGAACGCCCACAGCTCCTCGATTGAGCCACCGCCACGTCCAACAATAAGCACGTCAGCCAAATTGTGTTTATTGAAGAAGCTAATAGCACGGGCAATCTCTCTTGCCGCACCTTCGCCCTGCACTTTTACAGGAAAAAGCAAAAGCTTTATCCCTCGATTACGTCTTCTAGACACCGTGATGACATCACGTACTGCTGCTCCCACAGGAGAAGTGATGATGCCAACAGTCTTAGGATTCATAGGTAACGCTTGCTTACGCTCGTTAGCGAATAAACCTTCTGCTTCCAGCTTCGCCTTGAGCTTTTCGTAAGCTACCATTAAATCGCCAACGCCTTGAGGCAAAAGCATATCTGCGTAAAGCTGATACACCCCGTCACGCTCGTACACAGCAATGCGCCCAATGGCAAGCACTGTATCACCGTTTTGCGGCTCGAACTTCATGCTCATCGCCCTACCACGGAACATAACGCACTTGAGAACTGCACCACTATCCTTTAAGGTAAAGTAGCAGTGACCGGAAGGGTAACGCTTAAAATTAGAAACCTCCCCCACAATCTGCACATTGCGCAGCTGTGGTTCGCTGTCGATTAAACTCTTTATATAGTTGTTAATCTCTGTGACAGTAAAGGCTTGTTCTATCAAAATTTATTACCTATTTATTCGTAAATTATTGTTTTTTATTTTATAAAGACATTCTGTGTGCAAAGGCTGCACAGCCAGTTGCGTTATCACAGCTAAATCGAGCTTCGGGAACCCACACGCTCACACGACGTTTAGCGAGCTTTTCGGTAACGTGATTACGGATGTAAGCATTGGAAGCCACGCCCCCAACTAAGAGCACAGCGTTGACCTTGTACTCTGCCGCCCCATTACGAAGCATACGTGCAAAGGTTTCAGCTAAGGCGTATTGCACACCCAAAGCCAAGCCTGCGCCGTCAGCTCCTGCTTCCAGCTTACGCAAAGCTGCGGTAGCGGGGCCACTAAGGCTTACGTTTAACTTGCGTACGGAA
>CALCUU010000099.1 GCA_937906915.1 uncultured Phascolarctobacterium sp.
ACAGGTGGAAGGCGTTGGTCATAATATTTCCACTTTCCTGACATTAATTCATCAGGTAGAACGCTATTATCATAGAAATTTAAGAAGCTCAGAGTCTTACTTGCAAAATAACGATGCCTGCGCAAACTACATGCTTTCTGAATTTAGGAACAGAACCAATGAGATGGTTTATATGCTTTGCCTGGATGCGAAAAACAAGGTGCTTTGTTGCAAACAGTTGGGTGAAGGTAGTGTAAATTCCGCCGGTGTTCCTATTCGCAGGATCGTGGATATTGCAATGAAGTACAATGCGACTACTGTGTATCTTGCTCATAATCATCCCGGCGGTACGACGAGACCTTCTACCGATGATATAGAAACCACAAAGAGAGTTGCTTATGCCCTTTCCGGTGTGGATATTATACTGGCGGATCATTTTATCGTTGTTGATAATGGGGCGCAAGCGTGGACAGGACAGGGCAATCTCTGCGTGAGGAAACTTCCGTTGCAAAAGGTATGCGTGCACGCCAGTAGCAAAAGCATCTCGACGAAAATCGTCCAAGCCTAAAAGAGCAGCCAAGCCTACGCCACGCATTCCACCTTTAAGCGCACGCTCCTGCCCATAAAAGCGATAGGGAAAACAACGCTTATGTCCTGCCAGATGAAGCTGTCCGTATTTTTCGCTGTTATAGGTTTCTTGGAAGATAGTCACGAAATCTGCACCACACTTGTGCAAATAAGCGTATTCCTCGCTGTTGACAGGGTAAATCTCTAAACCTACAACCTTAAAATACTTGCGAGCCAGTTTGCAGGCTTCGCCTATGTAGTTAATATCGGACATCTTCCTACTTTCGCCGGTTAGAAGCAGTTCCTCCTGAATCCCCGTTGCAGCAATGGCTTGCATTTCCTGCTCCATCTGCTCCACGCTCAAACGTGCCCTCTGAATTTTGTTGTGACAATTGAAGCCACAATAAACGCAGTAATTTTCACAGTAGTTTGCCAAATACAAAGGAGTAAAGAAAAGCACATTGTTCCCAAAATATTTCTGGCGTTCCTTGCGTGCGGCAAGAGCAATTTCTTCCAGCAAAGCTTCCGCCGCCGGAGAAAGAAGCGCCCCAAAATCCCTAAGAGTTTTCTTTTCTGAACGGAGCGCCCTACGCACGTCAGCTTCCGTAAAATTTGCAGGGTCATATTCCCCGCGGAAAGCTTTCACCTGCTCCAGCATATGGCTTTCTAAAATCTCCATTCCCTCTTGATATTCAAGATAATCCGTGCCAAGATTTTGTGCTTTTTGACGACTTTCTTCATTATATATAGTAGTGTTAAAAAATTTATCTTCCATTATATATACCTCTTAATCACGCAGGAAACCGGTCAAGGGAGAAGACGCATTGGCAAAATTACGCACTTCGCCCAAGCCGGAAAGATACGCCCTCCGTCCTGCGCTTACTGCCTCACGAAAAGCTCGCGCCATTTGAGGAATATCTCCTGCGCTGGCGATGGCAGTGTTCACCATTACAGCAGAAGCTCCCAGCTCCATGGCTTGGCAGGCTTGGGACGGTTTGCCAATCCCTGCGTCAACAATAATGGGCAGCTCAATCTCGTCTATCAAAATTTTGATGAAATCCAAAGTGCACAAACCCTTATTACTACCAATGGGTGCGCCCAAAGGCATAATGCAGCTTGCTCCCGCATTTGCCATATCACGGGCAGCTTGTAAATCAGGGTACATATAAGGCATTACCACGAAGCCTTCCTTCGCCAAAAGCTCCGTTGCCTTGCAGGTTTCGTAATTATCCGGCAAAAGGTACTTGCTATCCTTGATGACTTCTATTTTGATAAAATCACTTTGGCACAGCTCGCGAGCCAAGCGGGCGATACGCACAGCTTCTTCCGCAGTGCGTGCTCCGGACGTATTGGGAAGCTTCACTACGTTTTCAGGAATGTAGTCCAAAATATTGGCAAGCTCCCCACCATTGGCACGTCGCAAAGCAAGGGTAATGATTTCCGCACCAGCTTCCTCCACCGCCGCCTTAATCAGCTCCAATGAATATTTACCGCTACCCAAAATAAAACGAGAAGTAAATTCGTGACCACCTAAAATAAATTTATCCATAGCTTAACCCTCCAAGCCTAAAATTATTCTTTGCACCAAATGTGCCTGCTGTGCCGCGCAAAGGGCAACCCTTCCTGCGTAAAGAGGTGCTTCTTCGCAAGTGCTCACCCCGTCTCCACACAAGTACAAGCTTTTACTTACGCGCCTCGCCTGAATTAAATTGCCAGCGCCTAATCCTGCCATACCGTTACCTGCGACGATAACTTTTCCCGGGAAATGTTCCAACACTCCGTTGACCAGCATTGCCTTTGCCTCTGCCTTGTCGAAGGCTTCACAGATGATTTCGTCCTGCGCCAAAAGCTCCGGCAAATTTTCTGCACTTACCTTTACGCAGCTAAGCCTTAAATTAACGTAGGGATTTATCTTCCGCAAAGTTTCCGCAAGGGCTTCCGCCTTGTATTTACCAACCTGCTCTACAAAATATTGCTGACGCTGGAGATTGCTATAATCAACCTTGTCAAAATCAATCAAGTGCAAATTGCCAACACCCATTCTAGTAAGCAAAATGGCAATGTTACTGCCCAAGCCGCCAAGTCCAGCCACTGCCACACGAGCATTTAGCAATTTATTTGTAGCAACCTTTCCGCACCGCAACTCTAACTGCTCTCGCCAAAGTTCACTGGTTAAATCCACCTTAACCACCTCCCACGAAAGAAACTATTTCCAATTTATCTGCGTCCGTCAAAATTACGGAAGCGTATCTGCTTCTTGGAATAATCTCTCCGTTCAGCTCCACCGCGATCTTTTCTCGGGAGATTCTTTCGGCGCATTGACCGAATTTTTCAGCTTCGAGAGCATTACGCCCGAGTCCTACCCGACCGATTTCGGTGCTTCGATTTCCTCAATGTCGCCGCACGACCACTTCCTCTACCTCCTCCTCCACGCCTACAAGCACTTCGTCCACAGCGGATTCGGCATTCGTCAGGTCTGCGACATCGGCATCTGGGCGCGCGAATACGGAGAGAGGATCGACTGGACGCGCCTCTCCGAGCAATGCGACCGCGCGGGGATCCGCAGATTTGCCGCGGCTGTGCTCGGGATCGCACGTCACTACCTCGATATTTCCCTTGAATGTCCCGAGGATTTTGATTGCGACGGCGAATTTTGCGCGCCGATGCTGAGTGATATCCTCTGCGGAGGTATTTACGGCTCGGCGGACCTTGACCGCGTCCATTCGTCGACGATGACGCTGAATGCCGTCCATTCATCGGGATCGAAGGGCAAGCCGTCGATCCTGCGATCTGTATTTCC
>CALCUU010000100.1 GCA_937906915.1 uncultured Phascolarctobacterium sp.
AAAGGCTGCTATCGTTGGTGCAGGTAACGTAGCAATGGACGCAGCTCGCACTGCAAAACGTCTGGGCGCTGAACACGTTTACATTGTTTATCGTCGTGGTGAAGATGAAATGCCTGCCCGTAAGGAAGAAATCCATCACGCAAAAGAAGAGGGCATTGAACTGCGCCTCTTGAATAATCCTGTACGCATCCTTGGTGATGACAAAGGCTGGGTAAATGGTCTTGAATGTGTGAAGATGGAACTGGGCGAGCCTGATGCAAGCGGTCGTCGTAGTCCTGTAGAAGTTAAGGGTAGCGAATACGTTCTTGACGTTGATATGGTTGTTATGGCAATCGGTCAAGGTCCTAACCCCTTAATTAAACAAACCACTCCGGAACTGGAAGTAAATAAACGTGGTAACATCGTTGCTAACGAAGTAGGTGCTACTTCTATTCCTGGTGTCTTTGCTGGTGGCGACATTGTAACCGGTGCAGCAACAGTAATCTCTGCAATGGGAGCAGGCAAACGTGCTGCAGCAGCTATTGACGAGTATCTGAACAACCTGTAAGAGTAATTTATCTAAAAGTTAAACCGTCTGTTTCTACAACGAAGCAGACGGTTTTTGACTCTTTCTTTTAAATTAACTGATAAGTTACAAATTCATTACATTATTCTTAATTTATATATTGTAGAATAAGACTCTATGCGTGGCGATAAACCACAACTTATGGTATAATGTAAACCAGTAATTCTAAAAATAATCATGAGGTGAAATATATGCAATTCCCGTTAGTATTAGGTGTTTCCGCTCGTCACGCACATCTTTGCCGCGAGCATATGGATATTTTATTTGGTGCAGGCAGTGAACTGCACGTTAAGAAAAAAATTGGTCAACCTGGTCAATATGCTTCTGAAGAACAAATCACCTTGGTTACTCCCAAAGGCGAAATGAAGCTTCGTATCATTGGCCCCTTGCGTCCTGAAACCCAAATTGAGCTTGCTCTTACTGATGCTCGTAAGCTTGGTTTGAACGCTCCTATTCGTCACAGTGGCAAAATCGCAGGCTCTGCTGGTGGCAAGCTTGTTGGACCTAAGGGCGAAGTAGAAATTAGCGAAGGTATCATCGTTGCAGCTCGTCACGTGCATCTGTACCCTGAAACTGCAGCCAAATACGGTTTAAAAGACGGTGACATCGTAGATTTGGTTACTCGTGGCGAACGTGCTTTAACCTTGCACAATGTTCTTGTTAGAGCAGGGGAGGCACATGCTGACGAAGTACATATTGATACTGATGAAGCTAACGCCTGCAATTTAGACAGCGATATGCTGGTTGATGTTGTATTTAATAAATAATTGGTAGATTTTTAGTTGTGAGCTTGCTTTGATAGATAGTTTTTGCTGGAAGAAGGTGTGAGAAATGAAAAAGATATCCTTAATTTGTGGTATGTTGTTAGCTTTGGCAAGTAGTGTGTACGCTTACGATAACGATTACACTCATAAAATTTCCACTGAAACAGCTACTAAAATTTGCGGAGAAAAATTCTCCACAACCTACTTCAACGAGCAATATGAAAAGCTTGCTCTCTTAAAACGTTGCGAGCTCAGTTTGAAAACAGTTCCTCTTGCAATCTGGAATCTTGATAAATACGAAGAAGCAGGTGTAAATCTTCCGTATTCTGAATTGGGTATCAATAAACTTGAGGATATCAAATCATTCTTATCTGTAGATAAAATTGGTAAGCATAAGGTTATCACTGTATCACATCTGTATAAGCAAAATAAAAAGCTGTACGCATTAAATACAAGCTTGCTTTCCGAAGCAGATAAATTATACGTGTTAACAACTTATGACGTTGATGATAAGGTCTTGATTTCTAAAGATGATGAAAAACATAAAGAAGTGCCTGCTATTATCAAACGTATGCAAGAAAAAGAAGAAGCTAAAATTGTAAACGTAACTCCTGCAGAATTAGATAGTGAAGTTCGCGACAAGCTTTGGCAAGAACATACTAAGTATGTTAAAAAATTTAAAGCTTCTAAATTTAAAGAAACTGTTCCTAAAAATAAAGAGTAAATTGTTAGAAGTGAGGTAAAAAAATATCTCACTTCTAATTTTTTGAGAGAATCTTAATTTTGAAAAGGCTTCTAGAATTTTGACGCAAGGATTTGTATTGACTAAGTAATTCTCCACGCTCAGAAAAAGCCTCTTTTAAACATAATATATATTATCGGACACAATTATTTATTCCAAAACACTTCTTTTTATTTCTGTAAACAATCGTTTGACAGTTTCGATTATATTTGATACAATAAAATCAATCGAACTGAACGAACAAATGATTGGAGGCATTGATATGGGTCGTCGCAAAGCATTACCCCCCGATTTTGATGGTAAGTATACTGAAGAGATGTTGTCCGAGCGTCAACGCAACATCTTACAATTTATAAAAGAGTTTAGCAAAATGAAAGGCTATCCGCCTTCTGTACGTGAGATTGGTCAAGCCGTTGGCTTATCTTCCAGTGCTAGCGTTCATAATCATTTGAAGAACCTGCAACAATTTGGATTCTTGCAACGTGATTCTGCTAAGCCGCGTGCAATTGAAATTTTTAATAGTGATGAAGAATGGCGTAATAAAGCTGTTGTTCCCGTTCCCCTTGTTGGTAAGGTTACTGCTGGAGTCCCTATTTTAGCAGTTGAAAACGTAGAAGAAACTTACCCCATTCCTCTGGACTTAATTGGCTGCGATGAAGACGTGTTTATGCTTTCTGTAACCGGAGATAGCATGATTAACGCAGGCATTTTAGATGGTGACTACATTATCGCCCGCAAACAAAATTCTGCTAGCAATGGCGATATCGTAATTGCTTTAATTGACGGCGAAGAAAC
>CALCUU010000101.1 GCA_937906915.1 uncultured Phascolarctobacterium sp.
GTAGTATCCCAAGTATTGTACGGCGCTTTGCCTGCATTTGGCGATATGGTTCTGTTCTGCCTGCTCCTTGGCGTATTTGCAATTGGTGCTCCTGGCGTTCCCGGTGGTACTGTAATGGCTTCTCTTGGCTTGATTACCAGTGTTCTTGGCTTTGATGCTACCGGTACTGCTTTGATGCTCACCATTTTCGCATTGCAAGATAGCTTTGGTACTGCTTGCAACGTAACCGGTGACGGCGCGTTGACCTTGGTATTGACTGGCTACGCTGAAAAGAATAATATTGAAGAAGTTTCCGCAGAAGAAAACGTTCTGTAATTAACTTAGGCTTGAAGGCTGCACTTGACCGTTAAGGTTGGGTGTAGCCTTTAGTTTTTAGTGGTGACGATTAAAAATAATTAAAGGGAAAACCACCCTTTGTGTAGAATTTACTTCCTATATATAATGTACGCAAGGAGCGTGAATATATGGCAAAACGAGTTGTAATTATCGGTGGCGTGGCAACAGGCATGAAAACTGCTTCCCGTTTGCGCCGTCGCGATAAAGATGTAGAAATCATCGTACTGGAACGTGGCCCTCAGCTGAGCTATGGTGCTTGCGGTTTCCCGTACTTTATTAGCGGAGATGTTAAAAGCTTTAAACAGTTTGACCATACTCCCCAAGGCATTCCCCGCGACGCAGCTTTCTTTAAATCCGTCAAAGGTATTGACGCAAGAACAGGCTGTAATGTAACTGCCATTGACCGTGAGGCTAAGACTGTTACTTACGTGGAAGCTGGCGAAGAAAAAGTTTTGAGCTACGACGTGCTTGTACTTGGCACAGGCTCCACTCCCGTGAAGCTGCCTTTGCCCAACGCAGATGCGCAAGGCATTCACAGCTTCTGGTTCCCGTGGGACGTTGAAGCAGTGGATAAGGCAATTACCGAGCGTGGCGTAACTGATGTTGTAATCATCGGTGCTGGCTTTATTGGTATGGAGCTTGCTGAAGCCTTCCATAAACGTGGCTTGACCACCAGCATCGTAGAAATGCAAGATAGAATTTTACCTCAAATGCTAGATAAAGAGCTTGCTGATTTAGTGAAGAAGCCTTTGCAAAAAGCAGGCATCAACCTGTATTTGGAAGAAAAGACTGTAGGATTTGTAGTAACTGACGGATACGTTAGCGCTGTACAAACTGATAAACGTGAAATTCCTGCCCAGCTGGTAATCGTAGCCGTAGGCGTGCGTCCTAATGTAGAGCTGGCGAAAGCAGCAGGTCTTGAAATTGGACCTACTGGCTGCATTGCGGTGAACGAGTACCTGCAAACCAGTGACCCTGCTATTTACGCAGGTGGTGACTGCGCAGAAAATACTCACCGCGTAACCGGAGCGAAGATTTTCACTCCCATGGGTTCCACTGCTAACAAGCATGGCAGAGTGATTGCAGATAATATTTGCGGTGATAATATTAAATATCCCGGCGTGCTTGGTACGGGCGTATGCCAAATTCTTGACTGGCAAGCAGGTAGTACGGGTTTGAACGAACGTACTGCAACGGCAGCAGGCTTGAAGTTTAAAGCAGTAGTTGTTCCCGGTAGTGACCGCTTAGGTTATATGCCCGGCGTGAAGAATATTGTTTTGAAACTTTTTGCTGAAGAAGGTACTGAGCGTGTATTGGGCGCACAAGCTGTTGGACGTGGTGGCGTTGATAAACGTATCGACACCTTGGTAGCAGCAATCTCCCTTGGTGCAACGCTGGAAGACCTTTCCAATTTTGACATTGCTTACGCACCGCCCTTCAATGGCCCCATCGACAACATTGCTACTGCGGCAAATGTTCTCCATAATAAGATGGAAGGTCAAATGAATGGCATTAACCCTAAAGATTTTGAAGCAATGAAAAAAGACGGCGGCTACCTTTTCGTAGACGTGCGTACTCCCGGAGAATTTGCAGCGAACCGCATTGCAGGCATCGAAAATAAAGTTAATATGCCTTTAGGCGAGCTTCGCGAAAAATGCAAAGAGCTGTGCGTAAAACCCGGTGAAAAAATTATTACCTCTTGTCAAATTGACCTGCGTGGTTATGAAGCAGAATGTATTTTGCGTTGTATGGGCTTTGAAAACGTACACAGCCTTGAGGGCGGTATGAGTGGTTGGCCTTACGCAACTGAATCTGATAAGAAAAAATAGGAGAGATTTTTACTGTATGGATAAGTTTGATGACCAGTATGTCTTGTTGCAAAATATGTACGAGGATACTTATTACCCCCAATACTTGGTGGACAAAATTAAATGGCAGTTCATCCACTTGATTGAGCACTTTGAAAGTGTTGATTTAAACAACCTTGACCTTGTGCAAGATAAGTTGGACGAATTTACTATGTTCATCAATAGCATGCAACAGGAATTTTGGGATCAGGATAGTGAAATTGAAACCGTGGCAAGCGAAAGCATTGCGGCAACCTTGGAATACATCTTGGACTGGTTCGAGATTGATATTCCCATCGAAGATGCTTTGCGTGAGCGTGAATGGTAAAAGGAGGAAGAACCATGAGTGAATTTAGCGAAAAAATGGGTATGGAAGTAGGTAACAATTTTAAACAAGGCTTTAACTGCTGTGAAGCTATCGTAGAAACCTTCCGTAAGGAAGCTGGCGTTGACATTGACGATAACGCACTGCGCCTGTGCTCCGGCTTTGGCGGTGGCATTGGTCACGCTCGTCATATCTGCGGTGCTCTCGTAGGCTGCACCATGGTAATCAGCACTTTGGTTGGTCGTAATCATCCCAGCGAAAAACCGCTGAGCGAAATTTATCCCGTAAGCAAAGAGTTCCATGACCGCTTTGAAGCAGAATTTGGCTCCACCATGTGCAAGGACTTGATGCCTTATGAATTTAACACTAAAGACCATCTGAAAAACTGCTTGAAGCTGACCAACAAGATTGGTAAATTCTTGGCAGAGTTCTTGGAAGAAAAAGGACTTATCAAAGCGTAACCAAGTTTACAAAAATAAACAGTGAAAAATAAGTTATTCTAAAAATAGCACTTTCTCTTGTCGGTGACAGGGGAAAGTGCTACAATTATTTATGTATTATATTGCGTGAAGCAAATGAGGGAGAGATTTTACTATGAATTTTTCTAAACGTATGGAACGCATGCAAGCGTCCGAAATCCGCGAACTTTTGAAATTGACTGCACAACCGGATATCATTTCCTTTGCTGGTGGTTTGCCTGCACCGGAACTGTTCCCCGTTGAAGAAATTGCTAAGGTTTCCCATGACTTGGTACTCAAAGAAGGTCGCCAACTGTTGCAATACGCAACTACCGAAGGTCGTCCGTCCCTGCGTGCTAAAATTGCGAAACGTATGGCAGATAAATATCATACCAACGTAGACCCTGATGAAATTTTGATTACCACCGGTTCCCAACAATGCCTTGACTTTGCAGGCAAGCTGTTCTTGAACCCCGGCGATGTTGTTTTGTGCGAAAGCCCCTCTTACTTGGGCGCGCTTAACGCTTTCAACGCTTATGAACCTACTTTTGTAGAAGTTCCCACCGATGATGGCGGTCTTTTGCCGGAAGAACTGGACAAAATTTTGGAAACCACTCCTAACTGCAAATTCATCTATGTAATTCCTGACTTCCAAAATCCCACCGGTCGTACCTGGTCTATGGAACGCCGTCAAAAATTTATGGAAGTTGTTAATAAACATAACCTGCCCGTATTGGAAGATAACCCCTACGGCGAACTGCGCTTTGAAGGCGAAATCCTGCCTTCCTTGAAATCCATGGATACCAAAGGCTTGGTAATGTTCCTTGGCACTTTCTCCAAAGTGTTCTGCCCGGGTCTCCGTCTTGGTTGGGTAGCAGCAGAAAAAGGTTTGCTTGGCGAATTTATCAAAATTAAACAAAGCGCTGACCTTCACACCTCTAACTTTGACCAAGGTGTTGCTGATGCCTTCATGGACGCTTATGACCTTGACGCTCACGTTGCTAAAATTGTTGAGCTCTATCGTCATCGTCGTGACCTTATCCTTGCAACTATGGAAGCAGAACTTCCTGCAGGCTGCACTTGGACCCATCCGGAAGGTGGCTTGTTCCTGTGGCTCTCTATGCCCGAAGGCGTAAGCGCTCGCAAAGTTTTCAACAAATGCATTGAAATGAAAGTTGCTGCTGTAATTGGCGACGCTTTCTATCCCAATGGCAAAACTGACCGTAGCATGCGCGTTAACTATTCCAATATGCCGGACGAAAGAATTATCGAAGGTATTCAAAGAATGGCAAAAGCTATCAAAGAATGTATGTAATTGCAAAATAAAAAAGACCTGCGTAAGCAGGTCTTTTTATTTTGCCAGTTATTATTTGAAGTCACCTTTTTTGATGCGGTTGAAGAAAATATACATAACTTCTGCAGAAGCATCATCGTATTTGAAAAGTAAATCGCCTTCGCTTTTGGTATGGAACTTAATCATGGACATACCATCAAAATCAGCACCGGTAATGTCTTTTAAGTCAACGAATTTAACTAAAGCGCCTTTGTCGCCCAAGAAGATAATGCGTTGATTGGTGATGAAGAAGTAGCCCATTGCTACAAGCACATTAAGTTCTTCCTTGTAGGTAGGATGTTCAATGTGGCTACCTTTGAAGGAAACGGTTTCATCAATGCTGAATTTGCGGGTAAGTTCAAAGTAGTTGTCTTCTTGTTCTACTACCTTGTTTTCACAAAATGCACTACGGTCATAAATATAGCAAGCTTCACCTTTGTTCAAAGGCATATTGATGTCTAAGGGAGCAGGAACGTGGTTTTCTGCGTTCCAGATGCCACGATATTTTTCCAATGCGCTAGCAATGTGCGGTTTAAATTCGTAGGGAATGTCCAAGGTTTTGCAGTCAGCAATCAAACCGTCTTCCACTTCTACGGAGAAGCGTCTGGTTTCGGAGATGCCATCAAAAATTTTGTTGAAGTGGTCGTCAAAAGCTTGGCGACGAATTGCAAAGCCATCTTCATAATCGTAATGGAAAACTTTATTCAAGGTTTGGATGTCCAGTTTTTCTTCGCCTTTCAAAAGAGCAGCGCAACGATTGTAGTAAGCACTGGTTTTTGCGCCCTTGTCTGCCAATTTTACAAGGTGGGGAGGCAGTTGCAAAACTTCTGCCAAATGTTTGCCTTGAGCAAAAAGCTGGTCATCTTCGCTTTGAGCTTCGCTGTAAATAATATCAGCAAGCTTGCGGTAAATGCCACTGCGTTGTTCCAAGGTGGTTTCGTCCATTTTAGCGCCCCATTTTTTCATAGCGCTGGTAACTTGGGCAGCGGTGAGGTCTTGGGCTTTTTCAGCCTCTACCAAAATATTATTGATTTCAGCCCACGCATTTTGTACAGGTTTGCCGTTGAGCAGGCTGGAGAAAAGTCCACGTTCTTCTATTTCTTGCAGAGTATATGGCTTCAAGATTACACATCCTTTTAAAAACATATTTCTTATATTATACAGGAATTTTTGCTTTGTATAAAGATGTTGTTGAAAAAAGTTGCAGTGGATTTTGTAGGATTTTTTTCCGTTGCGTAGGTAACATCTTTTTGTGACGGTGGTATAATATAATGTAGGAATTTTTATGCGGAGATGAGATTATGGCTTTGTTTGATGAACATGGCGATAAGAAAATAAATTGGAAGGTTAATCTTGCGGTACTTTGGACGGGCGTGTTCTTCGCGGCGTCAAGCTACACTATGTGCGTACCCTTTCTTCCCGTATTTTTGCTAAAGGATTTGGGCGTACCACAGGACAACGTCAGCTTCTGGAGTGGGCTTGTCTATTCCATAACGTTCCTCTTTGCGGCGATAATGGCACCTTACTGGGGGGCAATGGCTGATAGGGTAGGACAGCGCAAGATGGCAATACGCGCAGGCATTGGCTTAGTAGTAACATACGTTATGTCGGCAGTTTGTCAAAACGAGTACCAGTTCTTTGTAATTCGTGGTATCATCGGTTTGATTAGTGGCTTTGTTCCGGCTTCTATGTCCCTTGTGTCATCGACCTTGCCCATAGAAAAAATGGGCTGGGGTATGGGGCTTATGCAAACTGCTTTGTCCAGTGGTGGTATCTTAGGCCCGTTGATGGGTGGTTATCTTAGTAGCTGGTTTGGTATTCGTGCTTCCTTCTGGTTAAGCAGTGTGTGCCTGACCATTGCAACCTTGCTGGTAATTTTCCTTGTGCGCGATGTATCCATTAGCGAAGAGCGCAGGAATAGAAAGGTAGAGCTAGTTAAAGATTTAAAAGAAGCGCTCCAAAACAAGGGCATTCTTTTTACGATGACTATGTTCTTCTTGATACAGGTTTGCTTAATGATTTTGCAACCGCTGATTACAATGTACGTTGGTCAGCTGATGGGTAAGGTTGATGACGAGGCAGTTCAGATGGCAGGGGTTATCTTCTCTTTGGCTGGTATCTCCGGAATTATGGCGGCACCCTTCTGGGGTAAGAGGGGGCAACGCTACGGTTACGTGCGTACCTTCTGCTACATTACCTTAGGTGCTGGCGTAGTAAACTTGTTCCAATTCTTCACTACTGATGTGTACCAATTTGCAGTAGTGCAATTTATTTTTGGTTTGTTCCTGGCAGGGGCAATACCTAATATCAACGCTAATTTAGCAGAGGTAACGGATCAATCCATTCGTGGCAAAGCTTTTGGCCTTGTAACATCAGCGCAAATGTCCGGCGGATTTGTAGGACCGCTTCTTGGTGGTGCCTTAGGGCACGTCTTACCGACAAAATTGGTAATCATCTGCGCAGGAATAATTTTGATTAGCGTAAGTGCATTTACCTATTTTACAAAGGTTAAGGTGAAATCGGTATAAGTTATATTGTGATTTAGGTGTTATGGTAATTTAAAATAGTTTATAGACAAAACAAAAAACTCGCTCCGATTGGAGCGAGTTTTTAATTTGCATTTGTGATTATGCTTCTTCAGATTTGTCAACGATAAGGGTAACAGCTGCGTCACCAGTTACGTTAACGGAGGTACGCGGCATATCCAGGATACGGTCGATACCTGCGATAAGAGCAGAACCTTCGAGGGGAAGACCAAGAGCAGTCAAAATCATGGTCAACATGATGAAGCCTGCGCCCGGAACGCCTGCAGTACCGATGGAAGCCAAGGTACCGGTCAACATGATGGTCATGTATTGTGCGCCAGTCAGTTCGATACCGTAGATTTGTGCTACGAAGAGTGCGCATACACCTTGGTACAATGCGGTGCCGTCCATGTTAATGGTAGCGCCCAAAGGAAGTACGAAGGAAGAAATGTTTTGGCTTACGCCCATTTTACGCATGCAGTCCATGGTCAGCGGCAAAGTGCCGGAAGAGGAGCAAGAGGAGAATGCCAGGATGGAAGCCGGAGCAATGCCTTTGAAGAAGGACAGCGGAGAGGTTTTGCCAAGAGTAGCAACCAGTGCGCCGTAAACGATGAGTGCGTGGAGCAAGCAGCCTACATATACGCAGATGATAACTTTAAGAAGCGGAAGGAGAACTGCAGGACCATTAGCTGCAACTACCGGAGTAATCAAACCGAATACGCCAAAGGGAGCGAAGCTCATGATGATTGCTACCATTTTGTAGCAAACTTCTGCCAAACCGTCGATGGTGTTTTTCAAAGCTTCTGCTTTTTCACCAACAGCTACGATACCAACGCCAACGAAAAGTGCGAAGAGGATGATTTGCAGCATATTAGCTTTAACCATTGCGCCAAGCGGGTTGGTCGGGAAAATATCGATGATAACTTTCATAATGGGCGGAGCTGCTTTCGCAGTTACTTTCAAACCTTCAGTGGACATATTCAAGCCAGCACCGGGTTCTACCAGAACGCCAAAAGCGATACCAAGAGCGATTGCAAAAGCGGTGGTAATCAAATAGAGCGCTACGGTTTTCAAACCAACGCGTCCTAATTTGCGAACGTCGCCCAAGCCACAAACACCCATAACAAGAGAGGAGAATACCAGAGGTACGATAACCATCTTGATAAGATTCATAAAGATGGTACCCAAAGGTCCAATCCAAGCTTTAGCAAATGCAGCGCCTTCTGCGCCCAGTTGCAAGCCAGCAATAATACCGAGACCTAAAGCGATTAAAATTTTGGTTGACAAGTTCATAAACAAACCCCCTAACAATAATTTTTACAAAATTATTTCTTGTTCCGTATTATAGCAAAAAACTTTACAAAAATCTCACTTTTTGTGTATGTATACAGTATTTCTGAAAAGTTTTGCCTAGGCAACATTTTCTTGTACAAAAACAAAGACACCCTGTGCAAACACAAGGTGTCTTGAAATTTTAAAAGTTATTTTAAAGATTTTTTGTAAGCCGCGTGATTAGTGCAACCGCTAAATTGGTTCAGCTCAAAAGAATGACGAAGCGCTTCGGTGATAAAAGCTTTAGCTTGCGCCACAGCCTCTTCCACACTTAAACCATTTGCCAAGCCGGCAGTAATAGCTGCGGAATAAGTGCAGCCTGCGCCGTGATTGTAGGAAGGATAAATTTTCTTCGCAGACATTTCTTTAAATTCTTTACCGTCATAGAAAACATCTACCGCTTCGTCACGCTCCATACGTTCGCCACCTTTGATGACAACGCATTTTGCGCCCAGCTCCTTAATACGACCAGCTGCTTCCTTAATTTCTTCCAAAGTATTTACCTTAGACATATCAGCCAGGTAAGCTGCTTCAATGGTGTTAGGAGTAATCACGTCTGCACGTTTTACCAAATATTTTTTAATGGCAGCCGCAGCATCGGGAACCATAATGGTATCAATGCCTTTGCACACCATAACAGGGTCAAT
>CALCUU010000102.1 GCA_937906915.1 uncultured Phascolarctobacterium sp.
CAATCTCCCTGCCCCACGTCTAAAAAGTAAGCGGTAAAAGGAACTGGAGCAAAGCTTTTCCAAAGGAGCGTTCCCAAAAGCACAACACTTGTCAAAGCAAGCATCACCCTACGCTCGCGGTTCCGCAAAAATTGCAGGCAAGGTACGTCCGCCCAAAGGAGCAACCCAAAATAATAAACCACCGCGCACCACAAAGGTAAGCTACCCACAACCACCGTACTAAAAGGAAGGCTCGCCAAAAATTTTGCCTGCACCAAGACCTGCTCCACAAGACATGCAGAAAAGCCAATTAAGATTTCACTACTAGGAAGTGCAAAATCTAAACTTGCTTCTAAAAACGGTAACAATGTCAGTGATTCCAATGCTAATCCTAAAATCGTCAATAAGGTTGCCAACTCCAAAATAGGCACCAATAAAATATTACTTACCAGTGAAATCAATGGTAGCTGATGAAAATAGCCAACTAATAATGGCAATACCGCAAGCTGTGCCGCAGTTGTCACCGCCATAGCTTCTCCTAAAATTGTAGGCAAATAATTGCAAAAATAATTTTTTAGCTTAGGGTAAAGCCAAATTAACCCTGCCACCGCCCCGAAGGAAAGCTGGAAACCCATGTCAAAAAGCCACGCAGGCTTAAAGCACAATAGCACCATAGCAGTTAAGCAAAGTAAATTGCCACGTGCTCCACCGCTCCCACCAAAAAGTAGCACACCACTCATACACAAACCACGCATTATGGGTGGCTTCATCCCACACAAAACTGCGTAAGCACACAGCAGTGCGAAGACGCCAAGCTTACGTGCCTTCGTTGGCAAAGGGCGTAACAGCAAAAGTAAGAAGCCTGCCAGCAAGGCTAAGTGCGTTCCAGAAACGGAAAGCAGGTGAGCAAGTCCATTGGCAGCGAAAGCCTCTCGCACTTCATCACTCAAGCCCGCACTGCCACCAAGGAGCATACCACACAGCAAAGCACCACGCTCATCAGGAACAACGCTTGTTATTTTTTCACGCAGCTTTATATTGATTACTGCAAGCCTGTCTAGCAAACTGCCCTCTTCACCAACGACTTCTACCCTCGTTTTACGCAAACGCCCACCTAAACCTTGCAGATAGTTCCAACGCTCGCCATCAAAGCCACCGGGGTTACGCAGGGTGTTCAAAGGAAGCAGTTCCCCTTTGCCCCACGCCTTCCCAGTTAAAGGAAGCTCTTTATTTTTAGTAAACACCCGTAGATTTTGACGGTAAGCTACAATTTTAACTGTATCTTTCAAATTTGGAACAAGCATTTTTTCTTCAAAGGTACCTGCTGTATTTGAAACAGACCTTTTTTCTAGAAGTGTTTCCTCTAAAAAAGTTTGCCCCAAAACGTCAGAAGTATTTTTAATTTGTAACTGCTCACAACGTAAAACGAAAGACGTTCCGTATGGATAACGCTTCACGCTTTCGGGAACAATACTTCCGTAAGCAAGCACCTCTTTCCCAAAGTAGGGTTGTAGCTGTTCTGACGGGTTAGGGTGTGCGTTGCTCCCTGCCCACGTTCCTAAAAGAATAAAGGTTATACACAAGCCTTGCTTCCAAAATTTACGTAAGGCTTTTAATTTTAAGGCAACCAAAGCCAAAAGGCTAAGCCCTAAAAATAAGAATCTATAGTCTCTAAGACTCCACCACTCTAAGGAAGCGTAACATCCCAAAAGGAAAATCACCGTTCCAACGTATATATAATTAACCTTTTCAGAGCTCATTCTACGGTAATCCTTTCCCTCATCTTGGCAAACTTTTTCTTGCCAATACCTTTGACCAGCATAATATCTTCCGGTTTGGTAAAAGGTTGCGTGCTTCTAAACTCCACAATCCTTTTGGCAATGGCAGGCCCCACTCCCGGCAAGGCGTCCAATTCTTCAATCGTTGCAGTGTTGATGTTAACGGGTGTCGAAAATTGCTTGTTATCTTTCATTTTATGTTGTTCTTCTAAAAATTTTAGGTTACTTGTAAATTTGGATTGTTCCGCTGAAAATTGCAGGTTACTTTTCGTTTTTGATTGCTGCTCTGCAAATTGGGGAGCTTGTATGTGAATCGGCTCGTCTTGAGCTTCGAAGTACTCCACCCCTACGCTAGTAAGCAAGCAACCAAATAGCAAAGCACATAGTAAAAATAATTTTTGTTTGTAGTTATCCATACACTTATCACGCTTTCAAAAACAAAAAGAGATGCAAAGAATAACCCAAGGGTTATTCCTTACATCTCTGAATAATCCAGGTACATAAAATGTAACTGCGTTAATATTTAATTTTTATTTTGGTCAATTATTTTGCTACGATGTTTACCAAGCGACCGGGAACGCAAATAACTTTGCGAACGGTAGCTGCACCGATGTGGCTTTGTACGTTAGCATCAGCCAGTGCGATTTTTTCCAGTTCAGCAGCAGTTGCTTCCGCAGGAACTACCAGACGACCACGAACTTTGCCGTTTACTTGGAGAACGATTTCCACGTTATCTACTTTCAAAGCAGCTTCGTCGTATTCAGGCCAGTTTTCTGCGTGTACGCTTGCGGTAGCACCGAATGCATCTTTCCACAGTTCTTCGGTCATGTGCGGAACGAAAGGTGCCAGCATACGAACCAGTGCGGAGGTTGCTTCGTAAACCAAGCCTGCGTTGATTTCTTGTGCGTTTTCTTTGTAAGCATACAATGCATTTACCAATTCCATCAAGGAAGAGATAGCGGTGTTGAAGTTGAAACGGGTTTCAATGTCGCTGGTAACTTTCTTAATGGTGTTGTGCAAGGTGCGACGCAATTCTTTATCAGCTTCGTTGAGAGCAGCTACGTCATAAGCGGTAACTTTTTGCTCAATTTGAGGCAGATAGGTGTAGATGATACGCCATACGCGGTTCAAGAAGCGGAAGGAACCTTCAACGCCTTGGTCGCTCCAGTCAAGTTCTCTTTCAGGCGGAGCAGCAAAGAGGATAAAGAGACGAGCAGTATCTGCGCCGTATTTTTCCAGAATTTCTTCCGGAGAAACTACGTTGCCAAGAGATTTACTCATTTTAGCACCGTCTTTAATAACCATACCTTGGGTCAAAAGGTTGGAGAAGGGTTCAGCGTAATCAACCAAGCCTGCATCGCGCAATACTTTCAGGAAGAAGCGAGAGTACAGCAAGTGGAGGATTGCGTGTTCGATACCGCCAATGTATTGGTCAACAGGACCCCAGTAGCCATTGATTTCTTTAGCGAAGGGGAGCTTGTCGTTTTTCGGGTCAGTGTAGCGCAGGTAGTACCAAGAGGAGCACAGGAAGGTGTCCATGGTATCGGTTTCACGAGTTGCAGGGCCACCGCATTTGGGGCAAGTGCAATTCAAGAAAGCTTCGGAAGTTGCCAGCGGAGATTTAGCACCAGCGTCAAATTTAACGTCTTCGGGGAGACGAACGGGCAGTTCTTCTTCCGGAACAAGTACTTCACCGCAGGTGGGGCAATAAATAACAGGAATGGGAGCGCCCCAATAACGTTGACGGCTAATGAGCCAATCGCGCAAGCGATAGTTTACACGACGTTTACCGAAGCCTTCAGCTTCAGCTTTGTCCATGATGGCAGCCATAGCTTCGTGCATTTCCATACCGTCAAATTCACCGGAGTTAACCAGTTCGCCTTCTTTTTCTTCGTAAGCGCAGGTCATTTCTTCCAGTTTCAGGTTTACGCCTTTAGGTTGTACAACAACGATTTTGTCGATGCCGTATTTATCTGCAAACATCCAGTCACGTTGGTCACCGGTAGGTACGCCCATAACAGCGCCGGTACCATAATCGTACAGAACGTAGTTGGTTACCCAAATTTCTACGGTTTTGCCAGTGTAGGGGTTGATGCAGTGAACGCCGGTGAAGATACCTTCTTTTTCAGATTCACTGGAGGTACGTTCAATATCAGATTGGTTGCGAACTCTGTCGCAGAATGCTTTGATTTCAGCAGCTTTGGGGTTGTTTTCGCAGATTTTTTCAATCAGCGGATGTTCAGCAGCCAAAGCCATGAAGGTTACGCCGTAGGAAGTATCCGGACGAGTGGTGTAAACTGCAACTTCGTCGTTGAGTTCAGGAATAGCAAAGGTCATTTCCAAACCTTCACTGCGACCAATCCAGTTGCGTTGCATGGTTTTAACGCGTTCCGGCCAGCCTTCCAGCAAGTCCAAATCTTTCAGCAGTTCGTCAGCATAGTCAGTGATTTTGAAGAACCATTGTTCCAAATCTTTCTTTTCTACTACGCTGTCGCAACGCCAGCATTTGCCGTCGATAACTTGTTCATTAGCAAGTACGGTGTTACATTTGTTGCACCAGTTAACTGCAGATTTTTTCTTAACAGCCAAACCTTTTTTATAGAACAATTCAAAGAACCATTGGGTCCATTTGTAGTAATCTTCTTTGCAGGTTGCAACTTCACGATCCCAGTCATAAGCAAGACCAAGAGCTTTAAGTTGACGGGTCATGTTAGCGATGTTTTCCAAGGTCCAGTTTTTCGGAGCAACACCGTGTTTAATTGCAGCGTTTTCTGCGGGCATACCAAAGGAGTCCCAGCCCATGGGATGCAGCACGTTAAATCCCTTCATGGTGCGGAAACGGGAAAGCACGTCGCCAATGGAGTAGTTACGCACGTGACCCATGTGCAAGTTACCGGAAGGATACGGGAACATTTCCAGTACATAGGACTTGGGTTTATTTTCGTCCATTTCTACTTTGTAGGATTTGTTTTCTTCCCAATATTTTTGCCATTTAGCTTCTATGGCATGGGGAGCATATTTTTCTTCCATCATATCTAAAACCTCAAATCTGTATAAAAATTTAAAATAAAAACTATCCTAAATATTTTATACCTACACAATGTAAAAGTCAAATATAAGTCCGAATATGGTAAAAACTTTACACTTTCGAAAAGTCGAAACAAAAAATTTAAAAAGATTTGCATATCTGCGTCCAGCAAGCTATAATATCCATATTGTAGCCTCAAGGCTTGATGAAATTATAAAATGTGAGGGGTAATCCACAATGAAACTGTCTCAACGCGTACAAAATTTATCTACATCTCCTATTAGAAAGCTGGCTCCCTATGCAAACGCGGCAAAGGCAGCAGGTAAAAAAGTTTATCATCTGAATATTGGTCAACCGGATATCGCAACTCCTGCTCAATTTATGGAAAGCATCCGTAACTACCAAGCAGAAGTTATCGCTTATGGCGACTCCAAAGGCGATACCGTCCTGATTAAAGCAATTCAAAAATACTATGCAGAAAAAGGCATTAACTATGATTTGGAAGACATCTTCGTTACCAACGGTGGTAGTGAAGCCCTTATCTTCGCAGCTATGGCGCTGTGCGACCCCGGCGACGAAATCATGGTATTTGAACCCTACTACGCTAACTACACCACCTTCGCTAAAGAATTTGGCGCTGTTATCAACGCAGTACAAACCAGCGTAGAAAACGGTTACCATCTGCCTAGCGAAGCAGAAATCGAAGCACACATCACTCCGAAAACTAAAGCAATCCTGCTCACCAACCCCGGTAACCCCACTGGCGTTGTTTACACCGAAGAAGAAATGGAAATGATTGCTCGCCTTGTTATTAAACATGACCTTGCTCTCATCGCTGACGAAGTTTACCGTGAATTTGTTTACGACGGTGCTTATCGCAGCTTCGGCACCATGCCTGAACTGGACAACCACGTAATTATGGTAGACTCCGTTTCTAAACGCTTTAGTGCTTGCGGTGCGCGCATTGGTTGCGTAATCTGCAAAAACAAAGCTTTCAGCAAAGAAATCATCAAATGCTGCCAAGCTCGTCTGTGCTGCCCCACCTTGGAACAAGTTGGTGCTGCTGCCCTGTACGATACTCCGGCAAGCTATTTGGAAGAAGTAAACCAAGAATACAAAAAACGTCGTGACACCATTGCAGCTGCTTTGGCAAAACTTCCCGGCGTAGCAGCAAGCGACCCCAAAGGCGCATTCTATGTTATGGTTTCCCTGCCCGTTGACGACGCAGAAAAATTTGCCATCTGGACTTTGGAAAACTTCGACATCGACGGCGAAACCGTAATGTTCGCTCCGGGCAATGGCTTCTACAATGACCCCACCCGCGGCGTAAACGAAGCACGCTTGGCTTACGTTCTCAAATCCGAAGACCTCGAAAAAGCAATTTACATCTTGGGTGAAGCATTGAAAGCTTATCCGGGTAACACTTACTAATATACATATTGTTTATAATTACGAAAGGCG
>CALCUU010000103.1 GCA_937906915.1 uncultured Phascolarctobacterium sp.
GGCGAAATTTTTTAACGCTCCTTTTAGTATGAAAATATTGCTGTCCACATATTCGCATCCAAAATTATCCAATAACTAAGAAACTACAGCTCAGGATGTGGAACTTCGCAATATTTTCTTGAATCTGTGTCGCTAAAATTTGCCTGATTGTTGCCAGAAAGTAATTAAATTGCTTTTCGAAGTAATAAACCTAAAAGCTATTTATTAGCTTCAAAGCGACGTTTAGAAATGTAGCGACTCTGTAATAAAGAAAATGTTACAACGAGCAAACTTGTTTGAGCAAAGCGAGTTGTTTGCGAGGTAACATTTTCATACTAGAGGGAGCGTTAAGCATTTCTCATGAGCGGTAAGCAATAAATCACGAATGATTAAAAACAACTATGAGTTTATTATAACGAATAAGAGCGAAAACAGCAAAGAATTTTGGAGATTGGCGAAGAAAAACGCTGAAAAAACGAAAAAAGTGTGATATAATTATTTGCTAAGATAAGCTGGTAAAGAAGCGCTTATCTTTTGAAAATAGTTCGTTGTGTGGCGTAAGCCGCCAGTTAGGAGGAAATCGTGTTAAAAAGCATGACCGGTTTTGGTCGCGGTCAATACGAGGACGAAAACTTTTCCGTCACCGTAGAAATGAAAACCGTGAACCATCGTTATAACGAGGTAGCAATCCGCTTGCCCCGTTTCTTAAATCCCTTGGAGGATAAAATCCGCAAAACCATTTTGAAAACTGTAAACCGTGGTCGCATCGACGTGTTCATCAACGCAGACTACACTTCCAGTGAAAACTGCACCTTGAAAGTTGATAAGAACTTGGCTGCTGCATACCACAAGGCTCTGCAAGAAGTTGGTGCTGCTATCGGACTTGAAGAGCTGAACATCAACAGCGCTCAAGAAGTAATGTACCTTTCCCGTTGCCAAGACGTTATCAACGTTAAAGAAGGCTTCTTCGATGTAGAAACCGTTTGGCCCAAAGTGGAACAAGCTGTTAAAGAAGCTCTGGATAATTTGGTAACCATGCGCGAAACCGAAGGCGGTAACATTTACGGTGACTTCATCTATCGTGCAGATTTGATTGCTGAAAAGCTTACCAAAATCGAAGAACGCTCCCCCATGGTTGTAGAAGAATATCAAGCTAAATTGACTGACCGCTTGAACAATCTTTTAGCTGACCACAACATCACCGTGGAACCGGAACGCTTGCTCCAAGAAGTGGCAATCTTTGCAGACCGCGCAAGCATCACCGAAGAAATTGTGCGTCTCAAGAGCCACATTAAACAATTCAAGAACATCATCAATTCTGACCAACCCGTTGGTCGTAAGCTGGACTTCTTAATTCAAGAGTTCAACCGCGAAGCAAACACCATTGCTTCTAAAGCCAACGATTACACCTTGGCACAAATCGTAGTAGAAATTAAAGCTGAAATTGAGAAAATTCGTGAGCAAATTCAAAACATTGAATAACACGGGAGGCTTTTATGGATATTAAATTAATCAATATCGGTTTTGGTAACATTGTTGCTGCTAACCGCATCATCTCTATCATCAGTCCTGAATCTGCACCCATCAAGCGCATTATCCAAGAAGCGCGTGACAAGGGCATGCTCATCGATGCAACCTATGGTCGTCGTACCCGCGCAGTTGTTGTTACCGATAGCGGTCACATCATTCTTTCTGCGGTACAACCGGAAACTGTTGCCAACCGTTTGATTCAAACTGACGACGAAGACGAAGAATAGGTGGTGGCTATTGATGGGAAACGAAGTTAAACCTCAAGGCGTGTTGCTTGTAGTATCCGGTCCTTCCGGTGCAGGCAAGGGAACCATTTGCGGAATGCTCCGTGAGCAATTGCCTGACTTGGGTTATTCCGTATCCGTTACCACTCGTCAACCCCGCGTTGGTGAAGTGGACGGAGTGAACTACTTCTTTAAAACCGTTGATGAAGTAAAAGAAATGATTGCCAACGACGAGTTCCTTGAATATGCAGAAGTGTATGGTAATTATTACGGTACTCCGCGCCAATTCGTAATGGAACAGTTGAATTCCGGCAAGGACGTTCTTTTAGAAATTGATATCCAAGGTGCGTTGCAAGTAAAAGAGCATTTCCCCGATGGCGTATTTGTGTTCATCACACCGCCTTCCTTGGACGAACTGTGTGCTCGCATCTACAAACGTGGAACTGATAGCGAAGAGGTTATCAAGCGTCGTATGGCATCTGCTGCTGACGAACTGACCTACGCTTCTAAATATGACTACATCATTGTCAACGACATTGCGGAAAAGGCTACCCAAAAGGTTTTGACCGTAATGGAGGCAGAACGCTATCGTGTGGCAAGAACTTATTTCATCATTGATGAAATTTGCAAACTTAAATTAGATTTAGAAAAATGCAAACCTAGCAAAGATAAGGAGTGATATAAAATGTCTATGGTAGATCCTTCCATCGATTATTTGGCTGAAAAGGTGGACAGCAAATACACCTTGGTTATTTTGGCTGCAAAACGCGCTCGTGAACTTACTGTTCCCGGCGTTAACGCTGCAGAAAAAGAAGTAAGCAGCGCTCTGAAAGAAATTTCTGTAGATACCATTACTTACGAACGTACTAAAAACGTATAAGTTTAGGAGGAAGCCATCGTGCTGAATGGTAAAAAAATCGTATTAGGTGTTACCGGCGGTATCGCCGTTTATAAAGCTGTAGATTTGGTTAGCCGTTTGCGTAAGCAAGGGGCAGAGGTGCGTGTTATTATGACTGAACACGCGCAACAATTCGTTACCCCTTTGACCTTTAAGGAAATTAGCGGTAACAAGGTTGCTGTTTCCATGTGGGAAGCTAACCAAGAATTTAACGTGGAGCATATTGCTTTGGCTAACTGGGCAGATGCTTTCGTAGTTGCTCCGGCAACTGCAAATATTTTAGCAAAAATGGCTAATGGCATTGCAGATGACTTGCTTTCCACTACCTTGTTGGCGGCGCAAGCTCCTATCATCGTGTGCCCTGCCATGAATACCGGTATGTACCAAAATCCGATTACTCAGGAAAACATTGCCAAGCTGGAAGGTCACGGCGTAACCGTAATGCCTCCTGCTGTTGGCTACTTGGCTTGTGGCGTAACTGGCCCCGGTCGTTTGCCTGAACCTCAGCAGATTGTAGAATTTATTGACGCTTTCTTTGCGAAAAAAGACGGCGATATGGTTGGCTTGAAAGTTCTCGTTACCGCAGCAGGTACTCGTGAACCCATTGACCCCGTCCGCTTCGTAGGTAATCGTTCCTCCGGCAAAATGGGTTATGCCATTGCTCAAATGGCAGCTCAACGTGGGGCAGAGGTGCTCCTCGTAACTGGTCCTTCCGCACTGCCCATTCCGCCCAACGTAAAAGGCGTGAAGGTTGAAACTACCAACGAAATGTTGGAAGCAGTTATGGAAGCTTACGACAAAATGGACGTAGTAATTAAGGCTGCTGCTGTAGCTGACTACCGTCCCCGCGACGTAGCTGACCAAAAAATTAAGAAGAAAACTGACGACGCACTGACTGTCGTTATGGATAAAAACCCGGATATCTTGAAAGAGTTGGGCGCACGCAAGGCTCACCAAGTTTTGGTAGGCTTCGCTGCAGAAACCCAAAATCTTTTGGATAATGCTCGCGAAAAAATCGTGAAGAAAAACTTGGACATGATTGTTGCTAACGACGTAACCGCAGCTGGCGCAGGCTTCAATACTGATACTAACATCGTAAAATTCCTGTATCCCAGCGGTGAAGTACGTTCCTTGGAACAAATGGCTAAGACCGAAGTTGCTAATCTGCTTCTTGACGCAGTTATGGAACTGAAAGCAAAAAAATAAGATAAAAATTTTGTGGAGAATATGAAAAATTTATCCGCATATCTCTTGCAAAGTTAAAAGATATACCTTATAATTAGGTACGTTAATTTTAAAACTACTCATCAAGAGCGGTGGAGGGAATGGCCCTGTGAAACCGCAGCAACCCTTGCAGAGTGATGTCTGCAAAAAGGTGCTAAATCCTGCGTGTAACGTAAGATGAGAATGCTTCATTAGATGTTAATTTGTGGCGTTCTCGTTAGAGAACGCCATTCTTATTTTTCTGCGAATTGTTAAAAGCACTTCTAACAATTCTTTGGCAAGCACTGTATATTGAATGTAAAAAAGGAGTAACGAAATGCGTAAATTATTTACATCCGAATCCGTAACTGAAGGTCATCCCGATAAAATCGCTGACCAAATTTCCGATTCCGTATTAGATGCTATTTTGGCAAAAGACCCTAAAGGTCGTGTTGCTTGTGAAACCGTTGTAACTACCGGACAAATCCACGTTGTAGGTGAAATCTCTACTACCTGCTACGTTGACATTGCTAGCATTGCTCGTAATGCTGTTATTGAAATTGGCTATGACCGTGCTAAATATGGCTTTGACGGTAACACCTGTGGCGTGCTGATTTCTATTGACGAACAATCTCCCGATATTGCAATGGGCGTTGATAAAGCTTTGGAAGCAAAAGAAGGCAACGCTTCTGAAGAAGAAACCGGCGCTGGCGACCAAGGTATGATGTTTGGTTACGCAACAAACGAAACTGAAACCTTAATGCCCATGCCTGCTTACCTGGCAAATAAATTGTCCCTGCGCTTGACCCAAGTTCGCAAAACTGGCGTACTGCCTTACCTGCGTCCTGACGGCAAGACCCAAGTAACCGTTGAATACGTTGACGGCAAACCTGTTCGTATTGATGCCATCGTTATCTCTTCCCAACACGCTCCGGAAGTTGAAAACGACCAAATCCGTAAGGACATCATTGAACACGTAATCAACGCTGTTGTTCCTGCAGAAATGCTGGACGAAAATACTAAATACTACATTAACCCCACTGGTCGTTTTGTAATTGGTGGTCCTCAAGGTGACGCTGGCTTGACCGGTCGTAAAATTATTGTAGATACCTACGGTGGTATGGCTCGTCATGGCGGCGGTGCTTTCTCCGGTAAAGACCCCTCCAAAGTTGACCGCAGTGCAGCTTACGCAGCTCGTTACGTTGCTAAAAACGTAGTTGCTGCAGGCTTGGCTGATAAATGCGAAATCCAATTGGCTTATGCTATCGGCGTAGCTCAACCGGTATCCGTTTTGGTAGAAACCTTTGGCACTGCTAAAATTGATGAAGAAAAAATCGCAGAACTGGTTAAAAAGAACTTCTCCTTGAGCCCCAGTGGTATCATCAGAGAATTAGACCTGCTGCGTCCGATTTACAAACAAACTGCAGCTTACGGTCACTTCGGCAGAACTGACGTAGACCTGCCGTGGGAACACACCGATAAAGCAGCAGCTTTGAGAGAACAAGCTGGTCTGTAATCTTTTGAATTGAGGGATAGGGGAAATAATGAAAGATTTAAAAGAATTACTTGATTACCAAGAAGATAAAAATTTTATGGCGCTGTTGCCTATTTTCGTATTCATCGTACTGTTTGTAGGTAGCGGTATCATTACCGGTGACTTTTATTTGATGCCCACCACTATGGCGTTTTTAATTGCTCTGTTCGTGGCACTTTTGCAAAATAAAAAGTTTACCTTTGAAGAAAAGCTTGTTGTAGCAGCAAGTGGTGCTGGCGATGTAAACATCATCACCATGTGCATCATCTATTTGATGGCAGGCGTGTTCAGCGCAGTAGTAACTGCTGCTGGCGGTGTAACCAGCACCGTAAACTTCGCACTGTCCATTATTCCGGTGGACTTTGCCGTAACTGGCTTGTTCCTGATGGGCTGCTTCATCTCTTTGGCTATGGGTACCTCCTGCGGCACTATCGCAGCACTGGCTCCCATTGCTGTAGACATTAGCGCAAAAACTGGTTATAACCCTGCAATGTGCATTGGCGCAGTAGTGTGCGGTGCAATGTTTGGTGATAACCTTTCTATGATTAGTGATACCACCATTGCGGCAGTGCGTACTCAAGGCTGCGAAATGAGCGACAAGTTCAAAGCTAACTTCAAAATCGTTTTGCCTGCGGCTCTTGTAACTGTTGGTATCTTCTATGCAATTTCCAGCGGTAACGCTTACGTTGCTAATACTGATTTGAAATATAATGTTATTCAAATCGTACCCTATATGCTGATTTTGGTAGGCGCACTCTTTGGCGTAAACGTATTTACCCTGTTAGGTGGCGGTACCATTGTTTCCGTACTTGTTGGTTTGTACACCAATAGCTTTAACGCTGGCAACATTCTTGGCTTGACTGGTAAAGGC
>CALCUU010000104.1 GCA_937906915.1 uncultured Phascolarctobacterium sp.
AGGTCAAGCCTGCTGCGCCACCACCAACAATGATAAGGTCGAAGCACGCATCAGGCGCAGCTTCTTCGGGATGCTCATTGCCTAAAAGCTTTTCCAAGCGAGCTTGCAAGCGTTCCAAAGGCAGGAAGCCGCTGTAACGGGAAACAATTTCTCCGTCCTTGATGAAGAGCAGGGTGGGGACAATGGTAACGTCCAGCTCTTCGGTGAGGGCAGGCTCTTTATCTATATCAATTTTCACGATGTCTAATTTGTCGCCCATGATTTTGTCAAGGTCGTCCAGCACGTAGCTTTCCATTTTACAGGGACCACACCAGGTTGCGAAGAAGTCCGCAAAAAAAGTTTTCTTTTCTTGGAGCATTGCTTTAAATTCTTGAGCGTTCGGATACAGGATAGCCATATTGTCACTTCCTTTTATTTATTCTTTGAGATAATTATACCCTAATCCCAAGAGGAATACTGTAACTTTGTCACCTTGTATTTGTAAAAAGATTGGAGCAAAATTAGCTTTGCTTTTGAGAAAGGGAAGGCTTCTAAAAATTTGAGTTAGCCATTGCTAAATTAAAGCTTGACTAATTCAAACAATGATGGTATATTTTTATGGAAGTTAGTACCAGCTAACTGGGTTTAAATTAGGAGATACTTATGAATTTAAAAGATGCTCAAGAAGGAAAAGAGTATATCGTTACTGCCATTGAAACCGGCGACGAAGAAGTGGACGCATTTTTGTTCTCTTTGGGTTGCTACGTGGGTGAGCCCATTACGGTAGTGTCTCACATTCACGGCGGTTGCATTGTTTCCATCAAAGATGGTCGCTACACCATAGATAATGCTTTGGCAGAAGCCATTTCAATTTAAATGATGAGAGGCTTACTTTAGCCTTTTATTTTTGGAGCGTGGTTAGCTTTTGCTAATCATAATGAATTTAGTATAAATTAGGCAAGCAAGATAAATTACACAGGAGGATTTCACAATGAAAATTGCTTTAACCGGTAATCCCAATAGTGGTAAGACAACTACTTACAACGCACTTACCGGTATGCATGAACGTGTAGGTAACTGGGCAGGCGTTACCGTAGAAAAGAAGGAAGCTCCCATTAGCAAAAAGTTCTGTGCCAATGCAGAAGAACTTATTGCAGTTGACCTTCCCGGTGCTTATTCCATGTCTCCCTTTACCTCTGAGGAAAGCATTACCAGTGCTTACGTGAAGAATGCAAATCCTGACGTTATCATCAACGTTGTGGATGCTACTAACTTGAGCCGTAGCTTGTTCTTTACCACTCAACTTTTAGAATTAGATGTTCCCGTTGTTGTCGCTCTTAACAAAACTGACATCAACGATAAAAAAGATACACGCATTAACGTGGCAGAGCTTTCTAAAAAGTTAGGCTGCCCCGTAATTGAAACCGTTTCTACTGACGAAAAAGGTTTGGAAGCAGTTGTGAAGGCTGCTGTCAACCAATACGGCAAAGGTCAAAAAGCACCTTATAGCCAAGGCGAAGTTGATTTGTCCAGCAAGGAAGCAGTTATCGAAGCTGATAAAAAACGCTTTGCTTTTGTCAATAAGATTGTTGCTTCTGTTGAACAACGCAAGGTTTTGACTAAGGAAAAGAATTCCCAAGACAAGCTTGACGCTATCTTAACCAATAAATTTTTAGGCTTGCCTATTTTCGCAGTGATTATGTTCTTGGTATTTGATATTTCCCAATCCAGCCTTGGTCCTTATTTGGCAGATACTTTGGTTGGTTGGATTGAAGGCTTCCAAGAAAGCATTGCTGCTATGGTAGAAGACAGCTCTCCTTTGAGCCAAGCAATTTTAGTTGATGGCATCATTGGCGGTGTTGGCGCAGTTGTTGGCTTCCTGCCCCTCGTAATGGTTATGTATTTCTTGATTGCCCTTTTGGAAGATTGCGGTTACATGGCGCGTGTTAGCGTAGTGCTTGACCCTATCTTTAAAAGAGTAGGTCTTTCCGGTAAATCTGTAATACCCTTTGTTATTGCTACTGGTTGTGCAATTCCGGGCGTTATGGCTTGCCGTACTATTCATAACGAGCGTGAGCGTAGGGCAACTGCAATGCTGGCACCCTTTATGCCCTGCGGTGCAAAGCTTCCTGTAATTGCACTTTTTGCAGGTGTGTTCTTCGGTGATGCAGCGTGGGTTGGTACCTTAATGTATTTCGTAGGTATTGCCTTGATTTTCTTTGGTGCTCTTTTGGTAAATAAAATTGCCGGTCATAAGAATCGTAAATCTTTCTTTATCATGGAGCTGCCGGAATATAAAATTCCCAGCTTGAAACGTGCCTTTGAATCCATGTGCTCCCGTGGTTGGGCATACATCATCAAAGCTGGTACCGTTATTCTGGTGTGCAATACCGCAGTGCAAATTATGCAAAGCTTTAACTGGAATTTCGAGCTGGTGGAAGAAGGCATGGAAAGCACTTCCATTTTGGCAAGCATCGCTTCTCCCTTCGCACTTTTGATGATTCCCTTAGGCTTTGGCGCATGGCAATTGGCAGCAGCTGCTGTTACCGGTTTCATCGCTAAGGAAAACGTAGTTGGTACTTTGGCTGTAGTGTACGGCGTAACCAATTTCATCGATACTGAAGAATTGGCTTTGGTTGGCGGCGCTAACGAAGTAGCTGCCATGATGGGCTTAACTTCCAGTGCAGCGCTGGCTTACTTGATGTTTAACCTGTTTACTCCACCCTGCTTTGCAGC
>CALCUU010000105.1 GCA_937906915.1 uncultured Phascolarctobacterium sp.
CCGAAGGCAAAATTTTCATTGGCGAGCTAAGCTTAGACGGTGGAGTACGTGGAGTGAACGGCGTGCTTTCCATGATTATTGAGGCTCAACGAGAAGGCTTTAAGGAAATCTATATACCTTTAGAAAATTCAGCGGAGGGTAAATTGGTAAAGGGCATTGACGTGTACCCTGTTACCAATTTGAAGGAGCTGGTTTTTCATTTGGCAGGAAGCAAAAAAATTACTCCCTTGCCTAAAGAAAACATCTTACAAAATTTAGATAGAGCTTACGACGTGGATTTCTCCGATGTAAAAGGGCAGCCTGTTGCCCGTAGGGCATTGGAGATTGCCGCAGCAGGAGGTCACAGCATTTTACTGATGGGAGCTCCCGGTTGCGGAAAGACCATGCTGGCGCGGAGACTTGTGACCATTTTGCCTCCCGTCACAGAGGCGGAAGCTTTAGAAATTACCAAGATTTACAGTATCGTCAATATGCTTCCCCATGCGGAGTCCGTTATGGTGGAGCGTCCATTTCGCAGTCCACATCATAGCGCGTCAGCTTCAGCATTGCTTGGCGGTGGAACCTATCCTAGACCGGGAGAGGTTACCCTTAGCCACAACGGCGTGCTGTTTTTAGACGAGCTTCCTGAATTTGAGCGCCATGCCTTAGAAATGTTACGTCAGCCTTTGGAAGATGGCGAGGTAAGCATTTCAAGAGTAAGGGGTAGCGTAACCTTCCCATCAAAATTTTTGCTTGTTGCTGCGCAGAACCCTTGTCCCTGCGGATTTTTAGGTGACAAGACCAAGCGCTGCGTGTGTAAGCAAAAAGAAATTGACAGCTATCGTCGTAAAATTTCCGGACCACTGCTTGATAGAATTGATATGCAAATAAATTTGAAGCGTGTGGAGTACAGCGAGCTAAAGAGCAAAGCTGTGGGAGAATGTTCCGCTGCAATTCGTCAGCGTGTTGTTAAGGCACGTAACGTGCAGCTGGAAAGATTTGCCGGAAGCAATATTTACTGTAACGCTCAAATGACAAGGCGTGAAGTTGCAAAATATTGTGTTCTGGACGATGAAGCCCAAGCTGTGTTGGGAAAATACTTTAATGTTCTGCATTTAAGTGCGCGAAGTCACGACAGAATATTAAAAGTTGCAAGGACAATTGCTGACTTATCTGGTAGTGAGAGGATTACATCTACCCACATTGCAGAGGCAATTCAGCTACGAACTAGTGTAAATGGATAAGCAGTTTGAGTAATTTTGTCTTGTGAAAGGCGTACTACTCAACTTCTAAGCAATAGACGCCACAAGATACAATCTAATAAGTTTTCCTGTTTGCCGTTACAATAATAGTAATACTTCTAGGAATGAGGTGTAGTTGCTTGCAAACTGGAAACTATATCATAGACAGAGTTGAAAGACTCCGTAAACAAAAAAATATGAGCCGCTATCGCATGGCTCAAAATTCTGGCTTGTCCCAATCTTCTATTTCTAATTTGTTGAATAGAAGAAACGTTCCTTCCATTCAAACTCTGGAAAAAATTTGTAATGGCTTGGGAATAACACTGGCTCAATTTTTCTCCGCAGATAATTCCAGACCGGACTTAACCGAAGAACAATCTCGTGTTTTAGACGTGTGGGATCAGTTAACTGACGCAGAGAAAGCAAGAGTAGAAGCCTTTGTACAAGGAATGCATCAAGTGTAAATTTTCCTGTGCAGGGGATACAGACAGTAATATGATTATATGGTAAAATAGTAGCATCACTTAGGTGGTGCTATTATTTTTTAGAAGAAATATTTTTTCGGAGGTTGCTCTGAAAATTAAGCTTTTATATTTAGGAGGTTCGTTATGCGCGTTGTATTAACAGTAATTGGTCAAGATAAGGTTGGCATCATTGCCGGAGTAAGTAATGCTTTGGCAGAATGCAATATCAATATCATCAACATCAACCAAAATATCATGCAAGGTTTCTTTAACATGGTACTCATCGGTGATATGAGCGAGGCTACCGTTTCCCTGCAAGAAGCTAAGGAAAAGGTACACGCTTTAGGAGAAAAGATTGGCGTAGAAATCCGTATGCAAAGCGAAGAAATCTTTACTGCTATGCATCGCGTATAGGAGGCAGCCATGTTATTCAATACTAAAGATATTTTAGAAACAACACGCATGATTACCGAAAATAAATTGGACGTGCGCACCATCACCATGGGTATTAGCTTGCGTGACTGTGGACACTCCGATATTAAGGTAACTGCGCAAAAGGTTTATGATAAAATTTGCCAAAAGGCAGAGCGCCTTGTAAAAACAGGCGAAGATTTGGAAGTTGAACTGGGCGTGCCCATTATCAACAAGCGTATTTCTGTTACACCTATCTCCATGGTTGGGGAAAGCTGCGACAGCAATGACTATGTTCCCTTGGCGCAAGCTTTGGACAAAGCTGCGAAGAACGTTGGCGTAAACTTTATTGGGGGCTTTTCTGCGTTGGTAGATAAGGGCTACACCAAAGGCGATAGAAATTTGATTGCTTCTATTCCCGAAGCGCTTGCTGTAACTGATATCGTATGCTCTTCTGTAAGCGTTGGCTCTACCAAATGCGGTATCAATATGGACGCTGTTAAGCAAATGGGTGAAGTGGTTAAACTTACTGCTGCTCGTACTGCAGACCGTGATGCTATTGGCTGTGCGAAGCTGGTAATTTTCTGCAATGCTGTACCTGACAACCCCTTCATGGCTGG
>CALCUU010000106.1 GCA_937906915.1 uncultured Phascolarctobacterium sp.
CCTTAGCGAAGATTACCAAACCAGAAGTATGCCTGTCCAAACGGGAGACAGGGTGGATGTTGGCAGTGATACCCTTGCGCCGGTAGTATTCCGTAACGTAGTAGTACAGGGTACAGCCCCATTCGTTGACAGTAGGGTGCACCAGCATTCCTGCAGGCTTATCAATAATGAGCAGATAATCGTCTTCGTAGGCGATGTTTCCTTCATTTAAAATAAAGTTAGCCATTAGTACTTAATTTGTTCTGCGTCAACAATAGTAATGTTATCCAGATGACCTTTTACTTGGCCACGGATGTTGTCCAGATATTCACGGTATAATTTTTTTTGCTCGATTTCTTCATCAACGGTGAGGCCAACGGTACGTTTTTTCTTGGCAATTTCGTTGATGCGTTTAATGAGTTCGTTCATTTCCATTTTAATCACTCCTCGTTAGACATTATAACAAAGTGAGGCTTTAGTAACAAGGCGTTTTGCGTTGACTGATGCTGTAAAAAATGCTATGATTTAACATAAGTTAATGAGAATTAGTTCTAATTCGAATAAAATTTAGAGGTTGTATAGATGAGTAAACAGCTTGATGCTTCCCAAACTATAGAGCGTTTTGGCGTTTCCCGTACCGCTTGGCGAGTAGGGGTTATTTGCTTTTTTGCACTCTTTGCTTTGGTGGGAGCAGTGCTTAGTTTAGTGAATGGTTCTACTGACATTCCCTTTAGTCAGATTATGGAAATCTTGGCGGCACCGGGAACAGATCCTCACAGCATGATTATCTGGAATATTCGCTTGCCCCGTACCATCGTAGGCGCATTGGTTGGCATTAACCTTGCCTTGAGTGGTGCAATTCTGCAAGCAATCCTTCGCAATCCCTTGGCAGACCCGCACCTGATTGGTATCTCTTCCGGTGCTGGTGTTGCAGGCGTTGTAATTATGATTTTGTATCCTGCCTTAGAGTATTTGATTACTCCCGTGTCCTTTATCGGTGCAATGGTTGCGGCTGTGTGCATCTACATTTTGGCATGGAAGAACGGAATTAAGCCTGTGCGTATTATTCTTGCAGGCGTAGCTGTTTCTGCATTTTTGAGTGCAGGCATCAGTGGCTTGATGATTTTCTACAGTGACAGAGTGCATGGTGCGCTGATGTGGATGGTGGGTGGTTTGGCTGCTCGCTCTTGGCCCCACGTTTCCATTATTTTACCTTACGCAGTAATTGGTGTAGTGCTTGCTTTGGCGAGTGCTGCTTACTTAAATATTTTGCAGTTGGGCGACGAGATGGCTCGTGGCTTGGGCATCAACGTAGAGGTTACTCGCCACTACTTAGCTATCGGTATCACAGCCAACTCTGAGCTCACACGTAAGGATAAGTTTACAGGTACATGGATGGGTGCTGACGACTGGAAGCT
>CALCUU010000107.1 GCA_937906915.1 uncultured Phascolarctobacterium sp.
TTGTTTGTGCAGACAGGCATTAGTAGCGTAGAAGCTGCCCTTCCTGCCGATGCGCCCAAGGATATAAAATTCATTTTGGGCTTTTATTACGGCAACGGTGAAAACATTTTAATAAGAGAAAATAAAGGACGCTTGGAGCTTTTGTACCGCTATTCCATGCAGGATAAATGCTTTGATTTGGCTAACATCTACCCCTTGTCCAAGAATCATTTTGATTCCTATACAATGGTGGAGGCTGGCCCTATGAGCAATACGGAGGTTGGCGTTAAATTTGAACGTGACCCCGATGGCTACGGCATAACCTGTAGGGTAGGTGGTAATCGTTACAGCCGTTACTACTTTGGACAGGAAACTGGCGAGAATGCTAAGCCCTTCCGCTTCCCACCTGTGGAAAATTGGGAAGAGCTGCGTAAGCAGGCTAACGAAGCAGTAATGCCTGCTAGCCTAGCTACTGGTGAAGCAGTTACCTTGGTAGATGTAGCGACTGTTCCCGGCGTGAAGATAGATAACGTGTACGCAGGTGTTGACAATATTTTTGGCGCCCCCTTGTACACCACAAGCAAGCTATATTTAGGAAGCAAAGCGGTGGAAGCACTTACCAAGGTGCAGGAGCGCTTGGCTACCAAAGGCTATGGCTTGGTAATTTGGGATGCGTATCGTCCGTGGTCTGTTAGCAAGCTGGCACATTTGGCTTTGCCTGCTGATAGAAAGTTTATGCTGGAAGACCCTGATTTAAAAGGTAGCAAGCATAACACCGGTAACGCAGTGGATGTAAGCCTGTACGATTTGGAAACTGGCGAAGCTGTGGAAATGAGCAGTGGCTTTGACGAGCCTTCCATGCGTCAGTACGCAAGCTATCCCGGTGGTACGGAACGACAACGCTATTTACGCACTTTACTGCGTGAAACAATGGAAGAATTTGGATTTACTGGGATTGAGATGGAGTGGTGGCACTTCGAGTATGAAGCGTCTACTGCTTTCGCACATCTCAACATACCCTTAAACGCGCTATAAGCACCGTTATACTTTGTCACAGTTCGCTTACTTGCTCGACGTACGTCCAGTACGCCGTCGCTTCATAAGCATCACTGTTCCTCGTCTTCCGGCACTTCTAACGCGTTTTGAAAATAATTATAGATTGGAGTTAGAAAAATGAACGTTTATGATTGCGCTAACGACCTGGCAAAAGCAATGCGCGAAAGCCATGAATTTAAAAAATTAAAAGAAGCTAACGAAATTTTGGCAAAGGACCCCGAAACTAAAAAATTGGTTGACGAGTTCCTTCAACTGAGCCAAGAAATCGAAATCGCTAAATTCCAAGGTCAAGAACCTGAAAAAGAAAAAACTGAAAAACTGCAAAAACTCTATGGCGTATTGGGCTTGAACCGTGATGCTATGGAATACCTGAACAACTTTATGCGTTTCCAAATGATGATGGCAGATATTTCCAAATCTATCCAAGACGTTGTAAAAGACGTAATGGGAGATAAATAATGGCTTGCGAAAAATTGCAGGACGTTTTTTATGGCTGTACTGCTCGCCCTTTGCTTATTGATGAACCTATGAGCCGTCACACCTCCTTTAAAATTGGTGGCCCTGCTGATTTAATGGCAATGCCATCCAATGAAGAAGAGCTGTGCAAATTGTTGAAGCGTGCCGAAGAACATAATGTTCCCGTAACCTTGGTGGGCAACGGTTCCAATTTGCTGGTGCGTGATAAAGGCATTCGTGGTTTGGTAATTAAGCTTGGCAATATGCTCAACACCATTGAAGCTGACGAAAACAGTATCACCTTCGGCAGTGGCGTGTCCCTTGCCCTTGCTTCTAAAAAAGCAGCAGACCTTGGCTTTACAGGTATGGAGTTTGCCGTTGGCATCCCCGGTTCCATTGGCGGTGCTGTGTATATGAACGCAGGCGCTTACGACGGAGAAATGGCTAACGTAGTTACTGCTGTCCGTACTGTGGATTCTCAAGGCAATGTTAAAGTATTGTCCAAGGACGAAATGTGCTTCGGCTATCGCAAAACTGCACTTCAAGGTAGCGACTTAATCGTTACTGCTGTAACCGTAAGCATGCCTAAAGGTGAAGTGTCTGAAATCCTTGCCAAGATGGCAGATTTTAGCCAACGTCGCATTAGCAAGCAGCCTTTGGAATTGCCCAGTGCAGGTAGTATGTTTAAGCGCCCTCCCGGATATTTTGCAGGAACCTTGATTGACCAAACCGGTCTTAAAGGCTACACCGTAGGTGGTGCGCAGGTATCTACCAAGCACGCAGGCTTCGTGGTAAATATTGGCGGCGCAACTGCTTCCGACGTACTGCAGCTTATCAAAGACGTACAGGACAAGGTGCGTGCTGCTCATAATGTGGAATTGCATCCGGAAGTTTTAATAATTGGTGAAGAATAAGTTAAATAAGCCCAACTTAATCGTTGGGTTTATTTTTTGGATTGACTGGATAGTCAGCCTTAGGTAAAATATTAACTGTGGAAAAAGAGTTTAGGAGAAAAAATACAATGGCTGAAGAATTGATGACAGAACAAGAGATACACCTTTTTGGTTTACAGGTGTTGATTCAATATTTGGAAGGCAAAGGCTACGAAATCGAATTTGCCCAACCGGACAAAGCAAGCTTGCCCCACGTGGTTGCCAAAGCTGGCGACCAAATTACCTTCATCATCGCTGCTACCGATGTTTACCCCAACAAAGGTAAGGTTAGCGATGCAGATAAGGCTGCTGTTTTGGAACACGCTAAGCAATTTAATGCAAATTGTGCGTGTGCATACTTGGGCATTGCCAATGCAGTTGGTGTAGAAAACAAAGACAAGGCGTTGATGGGCAAGGCTTATCGTAACGCACGCTTTGTTACCGACTTTGGCGGTTTGGAGTTTATTTGCTTCGAAGACTAATTTATCGAGGTGAAGAAAATGGATTTATTACAAGTTGACAAAAGCAAATGCTTAAAATGTGGTATCTGTGTTGAAAGCTGTCCCTCCTGCATTCTTAGTATGGGCGAAGAAGGACCTAAGTGTGATTTTGACCGTGGCTGTATGGCTTGTGGTCATTGCGTGGCTGTGTGCCCCGTTGGTGCTCTTGAAAACAAGTACACTCCGCTGGAAAAGCAACGCCCTATAACTAAACCTATGCTTGATGCGGAAACTGCTTACGAATTTATGCGTATGCGTCGCAGTGTGCGCACCTTTAAACCTGTGTGCCCTACTGAAGAAGAATTAACTAGGCTTCTGGATATTACCCGTTACGCTCCTACTGCTGGCAACAGCCAAGGCATGTACTACGTGGTAATTCGTGACCCTGAAAAAATCAAAGCTATTGCAGATGCAGTTGCTGATTGGATGGAAGAAGAAATTGCAGCAGGCTCTGAAAATAAACGTTATTTTGCTAC
>CALCUU010000108.1 GCA_937906915.1 uncultured Phascolarctobacterium sp.
GAAGGCAAGTTGGCTGCAATTAAAACACTAACTTCCGGTGCTGGTCTTTATATGGACGGTCACTGCATGATGTACTTAGGTAAATCTAATGATATTCCCTTTGTACTCCATTCTTTGGGAAGTTACTACAAGGACGGCAAAAACGTTCGTACCATGCGCGTTGTTGTTAGCGATTTGACTTTGACCCGTCATAATGGTAATAGCATGCTTAGTGATTTGACTACTGCTATAGAGTATAAATAAAGGAGTTTCTCAGAAATGATTAATAATATTGAATGTGCTGTTGTTGATTTTAAGGCAGCAGCTTATGAAAATGTGGATAGTATTGTGGTAATGCTGTGCAAGGAGTGCGCTCCCGGCGTTGCCAAGATTGATTTGCCGGAGAGCCTGCAAGTAGCAATCAATGCTTATCTTGCAAAGTATCCTGATTTCTACGAGGTAGAAGCTGTAAATACCTTGGCTTTGATGCACGAAGGCAAGTTGTTACAGCTGACCATTGTTGGCTGTGGTGAAGGTAAGGAATGTACGCCCGCCAATTTCCGCAAGGCAGCAGGGGCAGCAGTACGCGCGTTACAAAAACAAAAGGCTACTACTGCTATCGTAGCAGTGCCTTTGCTTTTGAAGGCTACTCGTTCCCACTACCTGCAAGCCATTGCTGAAGGCTTGTACCTTGGTGCGTACAAATTTAATGAGTGCAAGGGCGAAGTGAAGCCTGCTACTGAATGCAACATTCAAATTACCAGTGCAGTTGAAAACGGCGAAGCAGTGCTTGCCCAAGCAGAAGCTATTGCCCAAGGCGTAACCCTTACCCGTAATTTGGTAAACCGTCCCGGTAATTGGGTGAACCCTGTGGTAATGGCAGAAGAGGCTCAAAAAGTAGCAGAAGCTTACAATTTAGAAATAGAAGTTCTGGATGAAAAGGCAATGGCTGCCAAAGGTATGAACGCAATTTTAGCAGTTGGTCAAGGCAGTAAGAACCCGCCCAGAATGATTACTCTTAAATATAATGGCGCAGGCGATGCTCCTTACACTGCTTTTGTTGGTAAGGGAATTACCTTTGACAGCGGTGGTATCTCCATTAAACCCGGAGAAAACATGGGCGAAATGAAAGACGATATGTCCGGGGCAGGTGCTGTGCTTGGTGCCATGCAAGCCATTGCTCAAATGAAGCTGCCTTGCAACATCATCGCTATCCTTTCCTGCGCAGAGAATATGCCCGGTGGCAATGCGCAACGCCCCGGTGACGTGGTGAAGGCTGCCAACGGTAAGACCATTGAAGTTGTCAACACTGATGCAGAAGGCAGAATGGTTCTTGCTGATGCAGTATGGTATGCTTGTGAGCAGGGTGCAGTGCGTGTAATTGACATTGCTACCTTAACTGGTGCGGTTATCATTGCTTTGGGTAATGAAACTAGCGGTATCATTGCCA
>CALCUU010000109.1 GCA_937906915.1 uncultured Phascolarctobacterium sp.
GTCATGCACACGATAGGCACCCTCTACTTTAATAAAGCCACCTTTTTCATCAAGCTCAACAGAAGACGGCAAAGTCACATCTACCACGTAGCTTAAACCGGAAACCTGTAAAAAGCCACCGCTTTCTTCCGGAAGTTTACGCACACCCATTTCCAAAGCGTCTAAAATTTGTTGACCGCTTACTTCTTTCATAGTGGCCATATTATTAAAGGGCAGTACCTCTAAAATATCTTTGTAAGTAAACACCCCTTGCAGTATATCCTTGCGAATACTTCCGCCGTTGACAAGAGCAACATCTGCATTCAAAACTTCTTTGAAAGCATCAGCAACAAGGTCTCCCATATTGACCTCTTGGGTGCGAACTAAACGCTTGCCGGTTTCAGGATTATTAACATACAAAGGCACCACTGCTTCGCCTAAGGGTTGCTTTAAAATTTCTTCAAAGGCAGCCTTCTCCTTAGCGATAGCATTTTCCATGGCAGAATCTTTTTCTACCAAACCATTAACCAATTTAGAAGAAAGCTGTCCGTTAGCGCCAATGGTAAGCTGCCCAATGTTTTTCAGCTTAGTACCCGTTTGAGTTATGAGCACGCACTTATTATCTTTGCCTTCCACTAAGGTAGCAGGGTTCACCTCGTGGGAGTGCCCGTCAATAATGGCGTCAATGCCTGCAACATTTTGAGCAAGCGCCGTACTGCTCCAACGATTTTCTACATCGTTCATTCCCAAATGAGCAACCACGATAACGTAGTCAACCTTTTGGGCACGCACTGCGTCAACAGCCTTTTGCACCTGCTTATACAATCTTTGCCCCGTTACATCTTCACAAAAGCTGTAAATATAATTGCCATTGTCGTCTTGAAAATACTTGGGCGTACTGCTCGTAAGGGTGGAAGGAGTAGTTACTCCCACAAAACCAACCTTTGTTTTTCCAAAGGTAATTACTTTGGAAGCAGGCAATACGTTTTTTCCGGAAGCGTCTACAAAATTACTGCTGTAGTAACCGCAGTCAAGCTTCTTGGCAAGTTCCAGGAAGCGTTCCATTCCGTAATCAAACTCGTGATTACCGGGGATGGCAAAATCGTAACCAACATTATTCATCAAACGGGTAAAGACTTCGCCACGGGATAGGCTACCAATGGGGGAACCTTGAATTGCATCGCCTGCATCAACGAGGGCAACGTAAGGAGTTTTCGCGAAGATATCCTTTTTCAGCTTCACGAGACCTGCAAGCCCTTCGTTATCTTCTATGGCGCAATGGATATCGTTAGTATAAAGAATGACAATGTCCTTCTCGCCTGCCCACGCAGTTAGAGAAGAAGCAGTGCTGACTATTACCATCAGCACTGCCAAAAATATTTTTTTCAGAAGATGAAGCATTTTAATAGCCTCCTCCACCGCCACCGTGACCACCACTGCCTCCATCACCGTGATGACCATTACCACGAGGACGGGGCACTACAGTTACGTGGCTATACATATAAGTGTCACTGCTATCTTTCAGTTCAAAGCTACGCTCGTCAAGATAAGCGTCCGCCGCGACCGCAGCATTAACGTTGCTCATGGAGTTAATCAAATTACGACGCACAGATTTGGTAATTATAAACGCGCCAAAGAGTGCGAAGACAAGAGCAGGCTCGTTAGGGAAAGGCTTTTCTTTTTTAATAGGCTTGCCATTATGAGCGTAGTACGCCAGCAAATCATTTGCCTTAGAAGCGTATACCTTGTAAGCGTTGGGATAATCTCCTTTAGAAAGATACGGTACAAAGGCTTTGCTCATATAATTTACGGCATCATTACTACCGGTAATCGCTTTCAGCTTGCCATCGGTGCTGATGTACCACTTGCGTTGGTCAATAACCTGTAGCAAAACCA
>CALCUU010000110.1 GCA_937906915.1 uncultured Phascolarctobacterium sp.
TGTTTGGTGGTGATAATATAAAATATAAATACGTGGTACCTCGAACAAAGGAAGGATATGTAAAAATGTTAAAAATAGAAATAAAGTTAAAGGAACAGCTAGTGGAATATGAGGGAAAGTATTCACTTCAAAGTATTTATCAGACTTTAGATAAAATGTTTGGGAAATATGATTTTCGTAAAAGTATTTTGCCTGATGGTACTTTGTGTTATAGTGGCAATGGTAATAAACAAGATTATGGAGCCTTTGGGCATTTGATTATTACACTGAAAACTAAGCAGTGGTTTGTTCCGTATTTAGAAAAATGGCTATGGTATAACAGCGATGATGGCTTTAACGAAAATGATTATGCTGTTGAAGACATTCTCTACTTTTACACTAAAAGGGAGAGTGTTGCTTAATGAGTCCATACGAACCTAAAAGATATAAGGCACTGTATTTTGACATTCGCATTAAAGATTTAGAACAGTACTATTCCTTGAAAAATCCTAAAGGGGCATATAGAAAAATTAAGAACTTTTTTATTGATAATAGATTTTCTCATGAGCAATATTCTGGATATCATACACTTTATAGAACAACGGATTTAGAAATATTTGAAGTGATTGGTAAAATGAACGCTGTATTTCCTTGGTTAAAATTTTGTGTCAATCATTTTGAAGTAACGAACATAGGAGAAAATCACGATTTGATGGCTCTATTAGTTGGTGATGAACAATTTGATATTTAATTGTCTAAAGGCTCCCTCGTATGAGGGAGCCTTTGCTTATACTATCAACCCCTTCCCTATATTGACACTATATACCTTATATGGTACAATACACAATTTGACAATTCTCCTAGACGAGTGGTACAATGTAAGAGTAAAAATGTTTAGGAGGAACCCCTATGTTTGCAACCGGAGACCGTGTGGTTTATCCGCTGCACGGAGGCGCAATTATTAAAGAGATTGAACAGCGCGAGCAAGGTGGCGTGCTGGTAGATTATTTTATTTTGCAAATGCTCTTTGAAAATATGACTGTGTCCATTCCTGTAGAAAATGCAGCTAGGTTAGGTTTGCGTGACGTTGTGCCGGTAGAAAAGCTGGACGAGGTTGCTGCTGTGCTCCGCGAAGTTCCTGATGTGCAAAGCGTTAAGAGTATTTCTTGGAATAGACGCTTCCAAGTTTATATGGAAAAGATTAAGAGTGGCTGCATTTTGGAAGTAGCCAAAGTGTTTAAAATTTTAGTTGTTTTAGAACAGGATAAGAAGATTTCTGTTGGCGAACGCAGATTATTACATAACGCTAAACAAATTTTGCAAAGCGAAATTATGCTGGTAAAAGATATTGATGCTGAACAAGCTGAGGCTTGGTTGAAAGAGTGTTGTTAAAAGACGGCACTCTTTTTTCAATTTATTTACAGTTTTACTGTGTATACATCAAGTTTCTGGGACTTTTTGGCTTGTATTTTGTTGCAATAAACGCTATCATATAAACTAGGTGGACTATTAGGATTTTTACCATCTAAATTTTTAAGGAAAGGAGGAAAACCAATGATTAGAAAAATTTATAGCCTTATTATCGTATTCGTTTTTGCTATTACCGGACTCATAATTTTTGATTACTATTGCCCGTATATTTCTGAATGCTTTGGCTATGATTTAGAAGGACATGGTTTGTTTGGCATTGCCATGGCTAACATTGTTTCCGGGACCATTGGTCTCGTTGTCTTTGGTGGCTTTGGTATGGCAGTGGCGCCTTCCATTACTAATTTTATCTTGAGCTATTCTGAACGCTTGGCAATTACCTTGTCTCGCATTCCTACCAGCGATATTTTGGTAATGGTTTTGGGTATTGGCTTGGGTTTGATTATCGCTAACCTTATCGGCAGTCCCTTTGCTCATTTGCCCATCATCGGTCCCTATGTACCTATTATTTTCAGCTTAATCTTATCCGTTGTAGGTGCGAAGGTTGCTTTGCGCAAGCATACGGATATTACTGATTTCTTTGCCCGCATGCGTGGCGCAAACAATAATATTCCTGCTCCCCCGCCTGAAGCTCCCAAGGCACAGGTTATGGAAAAGGATATTAAAGCTGGTCCCTTGGGTGACCGTTTGTACAGTAATAATAAGCTGCTTGATACCAGCGTTATCATTGATGGACGTGTTATGGATATTATGGCGGCAGGCTTCCTTGACGGTAAGGTTGTAGTGCCTAACTTCGTACTGGAAGAGCTGCAAAAGCTGTCCGATTCATCTGACAATCTGAAACGTGCCAAAGGACGTCGTGGTCTTGACTTAGTGCAGGATTTACAGCACAGCTACGGCAAACAGGTTTTGATTGTGGATTACGATTTTGACGATTTGGGCGATGTGGATAGCAAGCTTATCCGCCTTGCTAAGCAAACAGATTCTTCCATTATGACCAACGATTTTAACTTGAACAAGGTTGCTGAAATTCAAGGCATTAAGGTTCTGAACATCAACGAGCTTGCCAATGCTATTAAGCCCGTAGTTGTTTCCGGTGAGGAAATGAGCGTGTACCTTGTTAAAGAAGGTAAGGAGCCTGGTCAAGCTGTTGCTTATCTTGACGACGGCACCATGATTGTTGTAGAAAATGGTAGACGTTATGTAGGCACTAGCATTGAGGTTATCGTAACCTCTGTTTTACAAACTGCTGCCGGCAGAATGATTTTTGCCCGCGCTAACCACAGCAGTAAAAATTAGTGGAGGGCTTTAGGCTTGGATAATTTAATTGCTGTAATTCCTGCGGCTGGCGCAGGTAAGCGTTTAGGATTAGGAATAAATAAAGCTTTCGCAAAAATAAACAGTGTACCGCTTCTGGTACACTGTTTAACTATGCTTTCTAGAACTAAGCTTATTACAAGGGCTATTGTGGTGCTTGCTCCCGATGAGGTGGAGGAGGGCTACCAGCTTTTGGCAAGCTACAAGGAAAAGCATTTTGCTGACCTGCCCTTTGTAGTTGTTGCTGGAGGCAAGGAGCGTCAAGACTCCGTTGCTAATGCACTGGCGGCGATAACCGAAAGTGAAGGTTACGTTGCTGTTCATGACGGGGCGCGTCCCTTTGCAGGCAAGGAGGTTTTTGTAAGAACCTTAGAGGCTGCCAAGGAGCACGGGGCTGCCATTGCTGCTGTACCCGTTAAGGATACCATTAAGGTTGTAGATGCTAGCGGAACGGTTACTGCTACGCCCGTACGCAGCACCTTGTATGCAGTGCAGACACCGCAAATTTTTGAAGTGAACCTTTTGAAGCAGGCTTACGCAAATTTAGCGCAGCATCCTGCGCAGGTTACAGATGATGCTTCCGTAGTAGAGCTTTTGGGGCACAAGGTTGTTGTTGCCCTTGGACGCTACGAGAACATAAAAATTACTACGCCGGAGGATTTACTCTTTGCAGAAAATTTACTGGCGCAGCAGGAGAAAACTAATGGATAAGATTATGAAGATGCCCCAGTTTAGAGTGGGCACAGGCTACGACGTACATAAGCTGGTACCTGACCGCAAGCTTATTTTGTGCGGGGTAGAGGTTCCCTACGAGTTAGGGCTGTTAGGACATAGTGATGCTGACGTGGCACTGCACGCTTTGAGTGATGCGCTCCTAGGTGCGGCGGCGCTTGGCGATATTGGCAAGCATTTTCCTGATACAGATGAACGCTTCAAAGGTGCAGATAGCGCTAAGCTTTTGGAGCACGTTGTGCATCTTGTAGAGGAAAAAGGCTGGCAGGTTAATAATGTGGATGTAACAATAATTGCGCAAAAGCCTAAGCTGGCAAGCTACATTCCGGCAATGCGTGCCAGAGTGGCGCAGGTACTTAAAATTGACGAGGATTGCGTCAACGTGAAGGCTACCACTACGGAAAAGCTTGGCTTTACCGGACGTGGTGAAGGCATTGCGGCAGAAGCAATTGCAAGCTTGGTGAAATGAGCATTGTTGTTTGAATAAATGTGCTAAACGTAGTATAATATTATGATGACATTTTTAGTTAAAAACCAATAGATTTTTTGGAGGGATATTATATGTCTAATGAAGTAAGAGTAAGATTTGCGCCCAGCCCCACTGGCCCGTTCCATATTGGCGGTGCACGCTCCGCGCTGTTCAACTGGCTTTTGGCTCGCAAAACCGGTGGTAAATTAATTTTGAGAATTGAAGATACCGACTTGGAACGTTCCAGCCGTGAATCTGAAGAAAATATCAAGGCAGCTTTGAAATGGCTTGGTATGGATTGGGACGAAGGCATTGATGTTGGCGGTCCTTATGGCCCCTACCGTCAAACTGAACGTCTTGACCTGTACAAAAAATACACTGAACAACTTCTTGCTGAAGGCAAAGCATACTACTGCTACTGCACTGACGAAGAACTGGAAGAAGAACGCCAAGCGTTGATTAAAGAAGGCAAAATGCCTCGCTACATGGGCAAATGCCGTGACCTGACTCCGGAACAAATCGCTGCTTACGAAGCAGAAGGCCGTAAACCGACCGTTCGCTTCCGTGTTCCCGCTGACCAACAAATTTTGGTACGCGACCTTGTTCGTGGCGACGTTGTATTTGATTCCAACGGTATCGGCGATTTCGTAATCGTAAAATCCGACGGTATCCCCACTTACAACTACGCTGTTGTAATTGACGATGCTTCTATGAAAATCAGCCACGTTATCCGTGCGGAAGAACATCTTTCCAACACTCCGCGCCAATGCCTGATTTATGATGCACTGGGCTTTGAAAAACCGGTATTTGGTCACATCTCCCTTATCTTGGGCAAAGACCACACCAAAATGTCCAAACGTCACGGTGCAACCTCTGTTGACCAATATCGTCAACTGGGCTACCTGCCTGCTGGTATTGACAACTTCCTGGCTCTCTTGGGTTGGGCTCCTAGCAGCGAACAAGAAATCTTCACCATCGAAGAACTTATCCAAGAATTCTCCATGGAACGCGTTGCTAAAAACCCGGCAGTTTTCGATATCGACAAACTGAACTGGATTAACCAACAATACATGCGTCAACTGGATGTAGAAGCATTCTTTGAAATCGCTAAACCTCATATGATTGAAGCTGGTTATATGACCGGCGAAGAAGAAGGCGAAAAACTGGCTTGGCTGAAAAAAGTTGTTGCAACTGCTAAAGACCACGTTGCCTTCGGCGCACAAATCCCTGCTTGCGTAGAAATGTACTTCAACGACGAATTCGATTTTGAAAACGAAGAAGCTGCTGAAGTTTTGAAAGCAGAAACCGTACCTACTGTAATCGGTATGCTTTTAGAAGAACTGCCCAAACTGGAAGTGCTTGACGGCGCTGCAGTAAAAGGTTTGTTCAAAACCATTCAAAAAACCACCAAGCTGAAAGGCAAAGATGTATTCATGCCTATCCGCGTTGCTTTGACCGGTAACCAACATGGTCCGGAATTGGCAGAAATGGTTCCCCTGCTGGGCATTGAACGCACTGGTAAACGCGTTAAAGCAAGCCTCGCGAAAGCAGGTATCACCCTGTAAAGGAGAGTTTTTATGGCTATTAAGGTTTATAATACTTTAACTAAACAAAAGGAAGATTTTGTACCTATTAACGAAGGCAAGGCAAATATTTATGTTTGCGGCGTTACTCCCTACAACCATCCTCACGTTGGTAACGCTCGTCCCTTCGTAACTTGGGACGTTATCCGTCGCTTCTTGGAACACGAAGGCTATGACGTAACCCACGTACAAAACTTCACCGATATCGACGATAAGATTATCAACACCGCTAACAAGGAAGGCGTGCAATGGTTTGACGTTTGCAACCGTTACATTGATTCTTACTATGAAGTAATGGACAAGCTGAATGTAAAACGCGCTCACGTTTATCCCCGCGTGTCTGAACATATCGAAGACATCATCCAAACCGTACAAACCCTTATCGATCGTGGCTATGCTTACGAAGTTGAAGGTGACGTATATTACAGCGTAGAAAAATTCGAGCATTACGGCGAACTTTCCGGTCGTAACCTTGAAGATATGATGGCTGGCGCTCGCGTTGACGTAGACGACCGCAAAAGAAATCCCATGGACTTCGCTTTGTGGAAAGCTGCTAAACCGGGTGAACCTGCTTGGCCCTGCCCTTGGGGTGAAGGCCGTCCTGGCTGGCACATCGAATGCTCTACCATGAGCATGAAATATTTGGGCGAAAGCTTCGACTTCCACGGTGGTGGCAGTGACCTTATTTTCCCCCACCACGAAAACGAAATCGCTCAATCCGAAGGCTGCACTGGTTGCCATCCCTTCGTACACTACTGGCTGCACAATGGCTTCATTACTGTTAATGAAGAAAAAATGTCTAAATCCTTGGGCAACTTCTTCATGGTAATTGATATTCTGGAACACTTTGACCCGGAAACCCTGCGTTTCTTCATCGTGTCCACCCATTATCGTAGCCCGCTGGATTTCAGCGACGAACGCTTGAAAGAAGCACAAAAGAGCCTTGCTCGTCTGCGTAACTCTCAAGAAACCCTGCGTACCTTGAGCACTATGATGAGCGCTGGTCCTACCGAAGCAAGCTTGGCACTGCGCGAAAAACTTGCTGAAATGCGCAACGACTTCCTGGAAGCTATGCGTGACGATTTCAACACCGCTTTGGCAATCAGCTATATGTTTGCACTGGGTAAAGAAATCAATATTTATCATAAAGAAGTTACCGAAGCAGGCGCTAAACCTGACGGTAAACTTGTAGCTATGATGGGTGACCTTTTCGCAGAAATGTGCTCCATCATCGGCGTACTCGAAAATACTGCTGCTGCACCTGCTGAAGCAGGCGATAGCAAAGAAGCAGAACTCATTGAAATGGTAATTGCTCTGCGTCAAGAAGCACGCGCTGCTAAAAACTACGCACAAGCAGACGCACTGCGTAACCAATTGACCGCTATGGGCATTATCCTTGAAGACACCCCCCAAGGTGTTAAGTGGAAAAAACAATGAGGTTTGAACAATATCAAATGTTGAAACAACATGCGCTGGCTGCTTGCGAAGCGGCCGGCGCAAAATTTCCTGACGTAGGGCAGATGAACCCTATCATCTTGGCTTATATCGGGGATGTTGTGTTTTCCATGTATGTTAGATTAAGATTATTACCTACTTCTAGCCAAGTGCGTATTGTACACGACCTTGGTTCCAAGATGGTTTCTGCTGTGTGCCAATGTCAGGCAATGCAAGAATTGCAGGCAGAGCTTTCCGAAGAAGAGCAGGTAATATTCAGACGTGGACGCAATGCTAAATCCATGGTGCCTAAGAGTGCCTCCGTCCACGAATATAGAATGGCAACTGCCTTTGAAGCCCTTGTCGGCTGGCTGTTTTTGCAGGAGCGCCAAGAGCGTTTGGAGGAGATTTTGGATAAATCCTTTGCCATCATCGTACAAAATGTTAAGTCTAAGAAAAAATAGAAGTGAGGTGTAAATATGGAAGTTAAATTATTACGTCATACGCCGGAGCCTGACAAAACCGTAGCAATGAGTGCCCGCTTGTGCTATTCTCCCATTGGCGCTGCTCAGCTGGAAGAAAAAATGAGCGACGAACAAGCTGCTAAACTGGTACGCAAGCTGGTAAGCATGGGTCACTATTCTCCTATGGAGCACGTAACCTTTACCTTTGCCATTGAAGGTGTTTCCCGCGTTTTGACCCACCAATTGGTTCGTCATCGTATTGCTTCTTATTCCCAACAATCTCAACGTTATGTTAAAGAGCATAATTTTGAAACTATTATGCCTCCTTCCATTGCAGCTCGTCCTGAAGCTAAAGAAAAATTTGAAAAGCTGATGGTAGAGATTCAAGACCTGTACAACGAATTTGTTGATATGGGCGTTTTGGCAGAAGACGCGCGCTACGTGCTGCCCAATGCTGCTGAAACTAAAATCGTGTGCACCTTTAACGTACGTTCCTTGATGAACTTCTTTAAACTGCGTTGCTGCACACGTGCTCAATGGGAAATTCGCCAATTGGCTGATAAAATGTTGGCTGAATGCAAAAAAGTTGCTCCCATCCTTTTTGAAAACGCAGGTCCTACCTGTGTAAGCGAAGGCGTGTGCCACGAAGGTGAAATGACCTGTGGTCGTTTGGAAGCAATCTTGGCTGCAAAGGCTAAGCAGGAACAAAAATAAAAACCTGAACTTTAGGAGGGTTTTATGTCTGAGGATATTATCGCCGGTCGCAATTCAGTTGCTGAAGCATTGCGCAGCGAGCGTTCCATAAATAAAATTTTAGTGCAGGATGGCGCTAAGGGTGGTAGCATTGGGGAAATCATTGCTGCTGCCAAAGCGAAGAACATTCTCATTGATTATGTTAAACAAGAAAAATTAGATAAGCTTGTACCCGGTATGCGTCATCAAGGCATTGTTGCCATGGTAGCTCCCATTGCTTTCCAAAGTTTGGAGGACGTATTTGCCAAGGCTGCCGCTAAGAATGAAGACCCCTTCATCTTACTGTTGGACGAATTGCAGGACCCCCAAAACGTAGGTGCTTTAATCCGTACTGCAGATGCAGCAGGGGTGCACGGTGTACTGATGCCCAAGCGTCGTAGCTGCCCTCTTAACGCAGTTGTTGCGAAAATCTCTGCAGGCGCAGTGGAGTACGTGCCTGTGGTGCAAATCGGTAACATTGCCCAGGCAATAGAAGATTTGCAAAAGCGTGGCTGCTGGGTTATCGGTGCAGATATGGACGGCGACGACCACTACACTGTGAATATGACAGGTCCTTTGGTACTGGTAATTGGTGCGGAAGGCAAGGGCTTAGGCCGTTTGGTAAAACAAAAATGTGATACCATTGCCAGCATTCCCATGGGTGGGGGAGTTTCTTCCCTCAACGCTTCTGCGGCAGGTGCTATCTTAATGTACGAAGCGGTGCGTCAGCGCCGTATGGCAGGCAAGTAAGATGGCTGAGTACTTAATTGTAGATGGCTACAATGTGATTAACGCCTGGAAGGAATTTGCCAAGCTGCGTGAAGATAGCTTGGAGCACGCTCGCGAGATTTTGGTTGCCAATATTTCCGAGTACGCTGCCTTCAAGGGGCAAAAGGGCATTGTGGTTTTTGATGCTCAGGAAGCACAGGGTGATGGCTCCGTTACGAAAATCCACGGCGTTGAGGTTGTTTTTACTAATGAAGGTGAGACAGCTGACGCTTGGATAGAACGTCGAGCCTACGAGCTAAGGCACGCACGGGACAAGGTCTTTGTAGTAACAAGCGATTACGCAGAGCAGATGAACGTGCTTGGTGCAGGTGCTTATAGAATTTCTGCTCGTGAATTTCACGAGGATTATAAAAATGCCAAGAAGGCAATTGCTGAAAAGCTTCGCCAGCCGGCTAGCGGTCTTAATCGCAATGAGCTGGGGGGCAGGCTTGCAGATGATGTTTTGGCTCAGTTTGAGAAATTGCGCCGGAAGTAAACAGTTGACGCTAAGGGGCATACATAATATAATGAAGTAACTGCCCTAATTTTAGGGACCTTAGTTGTTATTAGCGGAGGAAATGTAATTTATGACTACAGAAATACAAAACGATCCTTATGAAGTCTTCGTTGATATGACTGATGAGGATATCGTTTCTGATGCGCAACTTAATGACAATGTATTGGCGCAGGAGTATTTGTTGCATAAATACAGAAACTTTGTCAGAGCCAAGGCGCGCAGTTATTTTTTGATTGGTGCCGAAAGGGAAGACATTATACAAGAAGGTATGATTGGTCTGTACAAGGCTATTCGCGATTTCAAGAACGATAAACAGTCATCCTTCCGTGCTTTTGCGGAGCTGTGCGTAACCCGCCAAATCATTACGGCGATTAAAACAGCAACACGTCAAAAGCATATTCCGTTAAATTCCTACGTGTCTTTGAATAAGCCTATCTACGAAGAAGATTCTGACCGCACCTTGCTTGATATCATCAGCGGGGTAAAGGTTGCTAATCCGGAAGATATGGTTATCAGCCGTGAAGAATTTGACGATATTGAGAATAAGATGAATAATATTCTCAGTGATTTAGAATGGAAAGTGCTTATGAGCTATCTTGATGGCAAGTCCTATCAAGAGATTGCCGAAGAGCTGGACCGTCATATTAAGTCCATTGACAACGCCTTGCAACGCGTAAAACGTAAATTGGAAAAATATATCATCAGCCGTGGTGATATTACCGATTTGCGAACTGTCTATAACGGACTTTTGGCTATTGACCCCAGCGAGCGTTTTCACAATAAAAAATAAGAAATTTTTGCTGGAATTGTACGTTTTCTGATAAGAGTGTAACACTATTTAACGCTATCTAGAAAATTTCTAAATGGTGTTAATTTTTTAGAGGATTTTAGCAATGTTCAGCGAATATAAAGTTAACTAACATAAATGTTTTGAAATCAAGCACTTCGGTGTTTAGGGAGGTTTTAATCATGGATCAAGTGGAAGCATTGGTAAAAGTTGTTGAAGAGGCGCAAGCCGACAAAGGTAACGTAGTTATCGTAACCGGTAAACCGGGTAGCGGCAAAAGTAAAGTATTACGTGAAGCTGCTGAAATTAAAAAATGGACTTATGTTGATTGCCGCATGCTGATTAGCGAAGAATTCTTGGCTATTCCGGCTGCTGACAGAGGCTTGTATGCTCCTGATATGTTTGCTGCTGTTTTGGAAAGCTACAACGCTGACGTAATTATTCTCGACAGATTGCAAACTTTGTTTGTTCCTGTATTCCACATCAATACTGATAGCTTGATGCGTAAGCTCAGCAAAAAATTCACCATCGTTACCGCATGGCCTGGCTACATGGAAAATGGCAACCTGTGCTATGACAAATTCGATGGCACCGAAGCTATTCGCATTAGCCCTGATGGATTCAAGATTTGGGACGTAGAAGGCTAATTGGAGGCTTAAATGGCTGAAAAGAAACGTCGCTTTGCCGTATTGACCGGCGGTGGCGATTGTCCGGGCTTGAACGCTGTTATTCGTGCCGTAATCAAAACCTTTTTGCAAAATGACTGCGAGGTTTTCGGTATCTATAACGGCTTTAACGGCCTGATAAATGGTAACTTAAAACTGATGAACTATGCTGATGTTTCAGGCATCCTGCCCCGTGGCGGCACGATTTTAGGTACTACCAACCGCGATAACCCGTTTAAATTTGCCGTTGAGGAAAACGGCGAGCTTGTTTATTATGATATGCGAGACAAGGTAGTTGAGAATCTGCAAAAGCATGATATAGAAGCTTTGGTTGTTATTGGCGGTGACGGAAGCCTGAACATCGGTGCTAAACTGGCACGTGAATGTGGCATCAAGGTTGTTGGTGTTCCTAAAACCATCGACAACGATTTGCCCTGCACAGAAAGAACCTTCGGTTTTGATACTGCTGTTGCCATGGCTACCGAAGCTGTGGATAGATTGCACACTACTGCTGAATCCCACCACCGCGTTATGGCGCTGGAGGTAATGGGTCGTTATGCAGGTTGGATTGCACTTCATAGCGGTATTGCCGGTGGCGCAGATGTTATTCTTATTCCGGAAATTCCTTACGATATTGATTCTATTATTAAGAAGATAGAAGACCGTAAGGCGAAGGGTAAGGATTTTAGCATCGTGGTTGTTGCCGAGGGTGCTAAACCTATTGGCGGCGAACTTTCTGTTGCCCGTGTAGTTAAAGGAAGCTTTGAACCTATCCGCTTAGGTGGCGCAGGAGAAAAGCTGGTACGTGAAATTGAAGAACGTACCGGTATTGAATCTCGTTGCACCGTGCTTGGCTATTTGCAACGTGGCGGTTCTCCTTCTTCCTACGATAGGATTCTTTCCACTCGTTATGGCGTAGCGGCTGCTGAAGCTTGCCTGCGTGGGGAATATAATGTTATGGTTTCATTGGAAAATGACCAAATTGTTACCGTGTACATTCAAAAGGCAGCGTCTAGTCCGCGTCTTGTACCTGTTGATAGCGAAATTATTCGTACTGGACGTCAGATAGGCATCTGCTTTGGTGATTAAGTAATAAATTTTAGATTTACATAAAAAGACGGCGTAAGCCGTCTTTTTTCATTATGGTTTGTAAAAAATGAGTGAAGCCTATGAATAATTTATTGCTGAATAAATATATAATGTGTATAATGTAAGGCGTAACTAATTCATACTAAAGGATTGTATTTTATGGATCAAAATTTGATTGCCGTTATAGTTGGTATCGTAGAAGGGCTGACGGAGTTTTTGCCCGTGTCTTCCACTGGGCATATGATTATCGTTGGTAATATGCTTGGCTTTGATGAACGTGTTGCTCACGTTTTTGAAGTCTTCGTCCAACTGGGGGCAATTCTTTCTGTTATCTTCATATATAAAGAACGCTTCTATCGCTTTTTTACTAAAGAGGGCTGGCAAATTGATAAGGGCTTGAGCGTGTGGCATATTGCTGCCGGAATTGTTCCGGTAATGTTGGTTGCCTTCTTCCTCTATGGTTATATTAAGGAGTACCTCTTTGGTCCTTTAACCGTTATCTACGCCTTGGTAGCAGGTGCGTTGCTTTTAATTTACGCTGAACATAAAACCAAGGATAAGCAGGACGAGCTGGTGCAGGACATTGATAAGATTACGATTAAGCAGGCGCTTTGGGTTGGCATTTACCAATTCTTGTCTTTGTGGCCTGGCTTTAGTCGTAGTGGCAGTACCATTGCAGGTGGGCTCCTTGTTGGTTTGAGCAGAGAGGTTGCTGCTCACTTTACCTTCCTTATAGCAGTACCCTTAATGTTTGTGGCTTGCACTTATGATTTGCTGAAGAACTTACATCTTTTGACAACAGATGATTTGCAAATCTTGGCGATTGGTTTTGTGACTGCCTTCGTGGTTGCCTACTGGTCCGTACTGTGGTTCTTAAAGTTCCTACATAAATATAGCCTTTCTGCCTTTGCATATTATCGTATAGTGTTGGCAGCAGTGTGCTACTGGTACTTTTATATGTAAGAAGTTGACAAAGGTGTAGCTTTAAGTTATAATACTTCAAGTGATGATGCTGGCGTAGCTCAATAGGCAGAGCAGCTGACTTGTAATCAGCAGGTTGGGGGTTCGATTCCTCTTGCCAGCTCCAGAAAAAAACACGCCCAGACTTAGGTTTGGGCGTTTTT
>CALCUU010000111.1 GCA_937906915.1 uncultured Phascolarctobacterium sp.
CAGGCAAGTCCACCTTGGTACGCTGCATCAATATGCTGGAACGCCCCACCGCAGGTAAAGTTTATGTTGACGGTGCGGAGCTGACCTCCATGAACAAAACCGAGCTGAACAAAACTCGTCAAGGCATTGGTATGATTTTCCAACACTTTAACCTGTTGGCTTCCCGCACTGTTTATGACAACATTGCTTTCCCCTTGGAAATTCAAGGCATGAGCAAAGCTGAAATTGATAAACGTGTACGTCCCCTTTTGGAATTGGTACAACTGGAAACCAGAGCTAACTATTATCCCAGCCAACTTTCCGGTGGTCAAAAGCAACGTGTAGGTATCGCACGTGCATTGGCTAGCAACCCGAAAGTTTTGCTGTGCGACGAAGCAACCAGCGCACTGGACCCCCAAACTACTAAATCCATTCTTGATTTGCTCAAGGACATCAATAAAAAAATGAAGCTCACCATCGTGCTGATTACCCACCAAATGGAAGTAGTAACTGAAATTTGCGACCGCGTAGCAGTTATCGACAATGGTGAAATTATCGAGCAAGGTAATATGGTAGAAGTGTTCACCAATCCGCAACACGAAACCACCAAAGAATTTACCAAGAGCGTTATGAACGCAGAGCTTCCTGAAATCATCAAAAACATGCACCTGACCGAAAGCTACGTTGATAACAGCAAGCTTATCGTGCGCATTTCCTTCTTAGGCGATTCCGCAAGCGAGCCCATCGTTTCCGGTATGGTTAAGAAGTTTGATGTAGATGTAAGTATTCTTTTCGGTAACATCGCTCAACTGAAAGATGTTCCCTTCGGCACCTTGATTATCGAAATCTCCGGTACTCACGAAGGTATCGACAAAGCGCTGGAATACCTGCACAACCAAAATCTGAAAACGGAGGTAATTGGTTATGAGTCCTGATATGATTGATCTTTTGATAAAATCTTTCTGGGAAACCTGCTATATGGTTTTCGCCTCTGCAGCACTCGCTACCGCAGTAGGTATGCCTTTGGGTGTGATCTTAACCGTTACCCGTAAAGAGCACATCCTTCCTAACGCAGCCATCAACTCCGTTCTGGGCGCAGTAGTAAACGCAACCCGTTCTACTCCGTTCATCATCTTGATGGTAGCAATCATCCCTGTAACCCGTATGATTGTTGGCTCCTCCATTGGTACCACTGCGGCAATCGTTCCGCTGACAATTTCTGCAGCACCCTTCATTGCCCGCATCATTGAATCTTCCCTTTTGGAAATCAACCCCGGTATCATCGAAGCAGCTCAAGCAATGGGCGCAAGCCCCATGCAAATCATCACCAAGGTTCTGCTTCCGGAAGCACTGCACTCCATCGTGCTGGGCGTAACCCTCGCTATCATCAGCTTGATTGGTTACAGTGCAATGGCTGGCGCACTTGGCGGCGGTGGCTTAGGTGACTTGGCAATCCGTTACGGTTACCAACGTTTCCAAATGGACGTTATGATTGTTACCGTTATCGTCCTCATCGTCATGGTACAAGTTATGCAATCCTTTGGCGATTGGATGAGCAAAAAGCTTAACAAAAATAAACTGTAAAATCTTCTAAGGAGCTTCTCCTTAGAGCATCATAAAATTAGGAGGAACCCCCTATGAAAAAATTAGCAAAAATTTTGAGCATCGCTGCTCTTTGTGCATTCACCGCTTTCGCAGTAGGTTGCGGTGGCGATAAAAAAGCTGAGAAAAAAGTAGACGCTAACGCTCCCATTAAAATTGGCGTAACTGCTGGTCCTCACGCTGAAATTATGGACAACGTAAAAAAATTGGCTGATAAAAAAGGCTTGAAGGTAGAAGTTGTAGAATTCTCCGACTTCGTAACTCCTAACGTTGCCCTTCATCAAGGCGAGCTCTTTGCAAACTCCATGCAACACGCTCCCTACTTGAAAGCAACCTTGACCAAGGAACCTTCCTTTAAATTGGTAGAAGTTTTCAAAACCGTAAACTTCCCCATGGCAGTTTACTCCCAAAAAGTTAAAAAAGGCGAAGAAATCCCCAATGGCGCAGTTGTTGGTATTCCTAACGACCCCTCCAACGGCGGTCGCGCCCTGCTCCTTTTGGCAGACAAAGGCTTGATTGAGCTGAAAGACAAAACAAACGTTGTAACCACTGTTAAAGATATTACTTCCAATCCGAAAAACTTGGTTATCCGCGAATTGGACGCTGCAATTATTCCCAACAGCTTGCCGGATTTGACCGTTGCTGTTATTAACTGCAACTACGCTCTGCCCGCAGGCCTCAACCCCACCAAAGACTCCATCCTTTTGGAAAACGCAGACAACCCGTTCCTGAACATTTTTGTTACTCGCGAAGCTAACGCTAAAGACCCCCGCATTAAACAATTGCAAGAGGTTTACCAATCCGAAGAAAACAAAAAGTTCATCAACGACCACTTCAAAGGCACCATTACTACTGCGTGGTAAGAAATTAAAACTTTCTAAGACGACAAAAACCGTTCCTCAATTTGAGGAACGGTTTTTTATTTGGGTAGCTAAAAAAATTAAAATTTTTTCAAAAAAGATGTCCGCTTTTAATT
>CALCUU010000112.1 GCA_937906915.1 uncultured Phascolarctobacterium sp.
TTCTGTTTCGTAGAAGCTTTCTTCCAAACCCAAGTCTTTAGCACGACTGCGAATATAGGTGTAGCCTGCTTGCGCAGATTCCTTCATTACATCGCCCAGTTGACCGGTCAAGGTCAAGCTGCCCTTGCCCTTGTAAACCAGCACTTCCACTTTCAAAAGCTCGCCGCCAACAGCAGTCCAAGCTAAACCAGTGCAAATGCCCACTTCGGATTTAATGGTTACATCATCTTCCAAGTAAATTACAGGGCCTAAATATTTTTCTAAATTCTTTTCAGTTACCTTAGCAGTTTTGCTTGCGCCGGTAACAATTTTATGAGCAATTTTGCGGCACACGCCAGCAATCTTACGCTCTAAATTACGCACGCCTGCTTCGCGGGTGTAATCGCGGATAATGCGACGTAACGCTTTTTCGCTAATGGACATTTTACGTTTTTCCAAGCCGTGTGCCTTGCGTTCTTTCGGAAGCAGGTGCAGTTCGGCAATCTTAACCTTTTCGTCCTCAGTGTAGCTGGAAAGTTGGATAACTTCCATTCTGTCTAAAAGGGCAGGCGGAATGGTCTCCACAGTATTTGCAGTTACAATCCAGAATACGTTGGAAAGGTCAAAGGGGAACTCAATAAAGTGGTCACTAAAAGCGTGGTTTTGTTCCGGGTCAAGTGCTTCAAGCAGTGCAGAAGCAGGGTCACCACGGAAGTCGGAAGCCATTTTGTCAACTTCGTCCAGCAGGAACACAGGGTTCATACAGCCACAAGTTTGCATACCATGAATAATTCTGCCGGGCATAGCGCCAATGTAGGTACGACGATGACCACGAATTTCAGCCTCGTCACGAATACCACCCAAGGAAATGCGGGTATATTTGCGACCGATAGCTTCAGCAATGCTGTGAGCCAAAGAAGTCTTGCCCACGCCCGGAGGTCCTACCAAGCAAAGGATGGGGCCTTTGGTATCTTGGGTAAGAGCACGCACTGCCAAAAATTCCAGAATGCGTTCCTTAACCTTCTTCAAACCGTAGTGGTCTTTTTCCAGCACGTCTTCAGCACGCTTTAAATCGAAATTATCTTGATTGAACTTGCCCCAGGGCAAGGACAGCAATGCATCTAAATAGTTGCGGATTACTGCGCCTTCTGCCATCATGGGAGGCATCTTGTAAAGTCTATCAAGCTCTTTTTCACATTTGGCAACAACTTCTTCGGGAAGCTCCAAGGCAGCCATTTGCTTTCTGTATTCTTCAATCTCCGCTTTCAGCTCATCGCCTTCGCCAAGTTCCTTGTTGATGGCTTTAATCTGTTCACGCAGATAATATTCTTTTTGGTTACGCTCAATTTGCTTACGCACTTCTTGAGCGATATTTTTTTCAAGGCCTGCGATTTCCAGTTCCTTGCTCAAAAGCTCATACAGCTTATGCATACGCTTTTGCACGTTTGCCAATTCCAAAAGCTGTTGCTTTTCTTCCATGCTCACTGCAAGGTAGCCTGCAATCATATCGGTAACGCGACCTGCGTCCGGTTGACCTTTCAATGCTTGCAACACTTCGCTATTTACTTTTTTAGTAACAAGCACCCATTGCTCGAAGGCTTCAATAAGCATACGGCGCAGTGCTTCTACTTCAATTTCGTAGCCAAGCACAGGAGCAAGCACACGGCAATGACCCAGGAAGTAAACCTTTTCAGTTGCAGAATCGGTAATGGAAACGTATTCAACACGTTCCAAACCTTCTACCAAAATGCGGATAGCACCGTTAGGCAATTTCAAAAGCTGTTTAACTTCAGCTAAGGAACCAAATTTATATAAATCCTCAGGCTGTACATCAGTAAGCGCCGCGTCCTTTTGGGTTACCAAAAGCAGACGACGACCACTTTCCATGGCAGCTTCTACGGCAGCAATGGATTTTTCACGACCAACGTCAAGGTTGATAATCATACCCGGAAAAACCATCATGCCTCTAAGCGCCAACAGCGGTAAGGTCATAATTTCTTCAGTCAAAGCTATCCCTCCTTTATATTGAAATAGGGAGAAAGGCAATGCCTCTCCCCCTTTTATTCTTTTACTCAATAACCATCTGCGGTTCTGCATGTTCACGTACGGTTTCCTCAGTAACGATGCATTTATAAACATCATCACGGGAAGGAACCTCGTACATTACGTTGCGCATAATGGATTCGATGATGGCACGCAAGCCACGAGCGCCTGCGTTACGTTTCAAAGCTTCTTCTGCGATTGCAGTTAAAGCGCCTTCCTCAAATTCCAGCTCAACGCCATCCATAGCCAAGAAGTGTTGATATTGTTTAATCAAAGCATTACGCGGTTCGCACAAAATGCGTACCAATGCTTCCTTATCCAAGCTATTCAAGGTAACAACAACGGGCAAGCGTCCTGCAAATTCAGGAATCAAGCCAAATTTCATCAAATCTTCCGGCAAAACCTTAGCGAAGATTTCGTTGTTATTAACTTCCGCTTTCTTTTGAATGTCCGCACCAAAGCCCAAGTTCTTTTTACCAATACGAGCGTTGATGATGTTTTCTAAACCAGCAAACGCACCGCCACAGATAAAGAGAATGTTGGTGGTATCAATGGTAATGAACTCTTGGTGAGGATGCTTGCGACCACCTTTAGGAGGAACGCTGGCAACAGTGCCTTCCAAAATTTTCAAGAGAGCTTGTTGCACACCTTCACCGGAAACATCACGGGTGATGGAAACATTTTCAGATTTACGGGAGATTTTATCAATTTCATCAATGTAGACAATGCCACGTTGAGCAGCTTCCACATCATAATCAGCATTTTGAATAAGCTTCAGAAGAATGTTCTCCACGTCTTCGCCAACGTAACCAGCTTCGGTCAAAGTTGTAGCATCTGCCATAGCGAAGGGAACTTGCAAAATTTTTGCCAAGGTTTGTGCAAGCAAGGTTTTACCGCTACCGGTAGGGCCAAGCATTAAAATGTTGGACTTTTGCAATTCTACGGGACGTTCTTCTTCAGGATTTTGCATTTCATAATTGATGCGTTTGTAGTGGTTGTAAACAGCAACAGCCAAGGTTTTCTTAGCTTCGTCTTGACCAACTACATATTCATCAAGAATTTCTTTAATTTCTTTCGGTCTGGGCAAATCGCTGGCAGAGGGCATGCTTTCAGCATTTGCCTTTTGGTTTTCCTCTTTAAGCATATCTACGCAATAATCGATACACTCATCGCAGATACAAACCCCACCACGTCCGCCTTTAATCATGTTACGAACTTGACCTTCGCGTTTACCGCAGAAGGAGCAGGAGTTTTCTTTATTCCCCTCATTGATCATAGGTTATCTCCTTATAATGTATCTTATTTTGCAGCTTCGTGACGTTCCAAAACCTTGTCAATCAAGCCATATTCTTTAGCTTCACGGCTGGTGAGGAAGTAGTCACGGTCCGTATCATGAGCAATCTTTTCGATGCTTTGACCGGTATGCTTAGCAAGTACGCCGTTCATTTCTTCGCGAACGCGTAAGATTTCACGAGCGTGAATTTCGATTTCAGAAGCCTGACCTTGTGCACCGCCCAAGGGTTGATGAATCATAACACGGGAGAAGGGCAACGCATAACGTTTGCCGGGAGCACCCGCTGCCAAAAGCACGGAAGCCATGGAAGCTGCCATACCCATGCAGATGGTAGAAACATCAGGTTTAATGTATTGCATGGTATCGTAAATAGCCATACCTGCACTTACACTACCACCAGGGCTGTTGATATACAGATGAATATCTTTGTCAGGGTCTTCAGATTCTAAAAAGAGTAATTGAGCAATGACAACATTCGCCATGTTGTCATCGATGGGTCCGGTCACAAAAACTATTCTGTCTTTGAGCAGACGAGAGTAAATGTCATAAGAACGTTCTCCGCGGCTGGATTGTTCAACGACGATAGGCACGTAGTTCATTGTTTCACTCCTTCACTAAAAACACCACAAGTGCCGTAGGTACTACGGGTTGTAATTTTTGAAGGTTAGATTTTATAATTTTAGGGATTCAATTATTGAGCGCTGTCGATTACAACGTGAGCAGCTTTGCGGCGCAGGATGTTTGCGAGCAAGAGGCCCATGGTGCCGTTGTTTTTGATGATTTGTTTAACTTCTTCAACTTTAGCGCCGTGTTGGTCAGCGATTGCTGCGATTTCAGCGTCAACGTCAGCCATGTCTACTTGGATGTTTTCAGCTTTAGCGATTGCATCCAGAACGAGGTCGGTTTTAACGTTTTCTTCAGCAGTCGGGCGTTGGTTTTCACGGATTTTGTCCATGTCTTGGCCAGTGTATTGCATGTACATTTCCAAGGACATTTTGCGGCTTTCGAGGCTCATTTTCATTTCGTCAACCATTTGGGTAATGCGGTCTTCGATCATGATAGCAGGAACTTCGAATTTAGCGTTAGCTACTGCCAGGTCAACCAAAGCGCGTTCGTAAGCAACTTTTGCTTGTTCTTCAGCAGCTGCTTGCATACGTTCTTTATAGTTAGCGCGCAGTTCTTCAACGGTTTTGAAATCGCTGTTAGCTGCAACGTATTCGTCGGTCATTTCCGGCAATACTTTACGTTTAACGTCTTGGATGTTTACTTTGAAGATAGCTTCTTTGCCAGCCAATTCAGCTACGAAGTATTCGGTCGGGAAGGTTACTTCTACGTCAGTGGAATCGCCTTTGGACAAGCCAACCAATTGGTCTTCAAAGCCGGGGATGAAGGAGTTGGAGCCAACTTCCAAAGGATAGCCTTTGCCTTCGCCGCCGCTGAAAGCTTCGCCGTCAACAGTACCAGCAAAGTCGATGATTGCGAAGTCGCCTTTTTCAATTACAGCGCCTTCTTCAGCAGCTACCATTTTAGCGTTGCGGTTACGCAGGTCATTTACAGCAGCGTCAACGTCTTCGTCGGTTACAACAGCTTCTTGTTTTTCAACGTGCAAGCCTTTGTATTCGCCCAGTTCCGGTTCCGGTTTCAAAGTAACTTTGATAACCAATTCCATGTCTTGACCTTCTTCGAATACGGAAGTTTCTACTTTCGGGTCATCAACGGGGATAAGTTTTTGGAGTTCCAAAGCTTCGCTATAAGCTTTGTTAGCAACAAATTCGAAAGCTTCTTGTTTTACAGCATCTTTGCCATAGTGCATTTCGATGATGTTGCGGGGAGCTTTGCCTTTGCGGAAGCCCGGGATATTTACGCTTTGAGCAATTTTTTGTACAGCTTGTTTAAAGCCATTGTTTACAACTGCTGCTTCAGCAGTGATTTTCAGAGTTGCTTCATTACCTACTCTTTCAACGGTTACGTTCATGAATAAAATCCTCCCTTAAATTTATATGGGTAAATAAAATAATATAATCGGATTAGTGTGTCAGCTTTCCTACAGCAATATTGCTGACATAAATCGCTCATAGTATCATATCATAAAGAAGCTTTGTTGACAATACTAAAAAGCCCTCTGGAAAACTCCAGAGGGCTAAAATTTTAAGTGGAGCGGGAAACGAGGCTCGAACTCGCGACCCCCTCCTTGGCAAGGAGGTGCTCTACCACTGAGCTATTCCCGCAGGTCATTCCGTTGTTCGGAACGATATTTATTATATTGCGTAAGAAAGAGTTTGTCAACACTTTTTTGAAAAAATTTTTCAGGGGAAGATTAAAATCCCAGATTGCTTAAAAACTCTAACCTACTCAATGCCAACTCAAACCATCTACGATTTTCATACTCTAATATTTCAGAAGCATTATCTGCCCAATGATTAAAGTATCTCCACTGCGAAAAAATAGCAGAACCTAAAAGATTTATATCAATAATATCATCAACAATCTTTTCCAAAGCATCACAATCATTTACTGCTTGTCCATATCTTTCGCGAAACGCATTTCCACAATCCATTTCAAAACCTAAAGAGCTACATTCATCTCCCATAGTTCCATCTACTATTTCTAAATAATTCGTGTTTTGATTTTGAAATATATCAAGCCATTTTACAGCAAAAGTATGTATTCTGCATTCTTCTTTCAACTAAGATACACCTCCATTTCAATTATCATTATATCCATGTTTAGTATCTAAACACTTCTTCCAATACTGCTCACGTTCTATAATTTTATTTGGATCATATGATAAGCCAAAATATTCAAGCAAGGTAAAGGTGAAGTTCTTCTCAAAATATTCAGCACCTTCTTCGTTAAACAACTCAACCAATTTCACATTTCCACCATGCTTGGAATCAAGATAACGGCCCCATCTTTGAGCAACGCCTTCACTACCAGTAGCAGAACCTATGTACAGTTTTCCATTAGATGTATCAGTCAAACAGTATACCCCTGTTATTTTCTTTAGCGCTTCATAATACGTCGGCATTATTTTCCCATCAAAAATATCAGCCAATCTACGATAAGGAAGGTGTACTTTATCGTATCCTTCAAATTGCTCACCACTATATATACAAGGCAGTATTTCTTTTACAACTACACTATCTTCTTCAAGATATGTATCAATATTAAAAGTGTATGCACCAAATGAATTCTTTTTCTTGCGTTTAATTACAAGTCTTCCAAACAAAGGAGCAAACCTTTCCTTTATAACATCAACTTTCGCCCATGTCCCTTTTGGCACTTCTATAATCTCACCTGCTGAAACAAGCAACCACTCATCACCTGT
>CALCUU010000113.1 GCA_937906915.1 uncultured Phascolarctobacterium sp.
GATTTCTTTAATAAGTTTTTGTTCAGCGGTTGCGTCTTTTTCTTCTACAATGCCAAGAACGTTACCAGCGTCGTCACGTACAATGCGTCCGTAGCCATAGGGGTTATCCATTACAGCAGTCAGTACGGTAGCAGCAGCGCCATTTGCCTTGTGACCTTCGTAGAATTTTTTCAGCTCTTCGCCGTCAAGAAGCGGAGTATCGCCACACAAAATCATAGCAGTACCGGTAAAGCCAGCCAAAGCTTCTTTAGTTTGCATAACTGCGTGACCAGTACCAAGTTGTTCAGCTTGCAAAGCAATTTTGCCTTGAGTGCCAACCATTTCTTCTACCAGTTCTGCTTCGTGACCTACGATAACAACTTTTTCATCTGCACCTGCTACGGTTGCAGCATCAATTACGTGTTGCAGCATTTCTTTGCCGCCCACTTTATGTAAAACCTTAGGCAGTTTACTACGCATACGAGTACCCTTGCCTGCAGCCAAAATTACAGCAATAAGTTCAGACATTTTCTTGCCCCTTTCTTAGCCCAAGATAGGCTCAATTTTAATCTTGCGAGCTTCCTCATCCACATCATACAGACGGAAGAAAGCAGTATAATCTTCTACCAATTTAGTTTCAGGTGTTGCGGTTTCAATAAGGAACGCCTTACCGATAACAACAGCGCCTACTTCTGTCGCCAGCTCTACCATACCACGGGCAGTACCGCCAGCTTTCATAACATCGTCTACGATAAGCACTTTGCTACCGGGCTGCAGCACACGTTTAGGCAAGCCCATAGTGCGAATAGCCTTAGCAGAGCCACTAACGTAGTTAATGTTTACGGTAGGACCTTCGGTGATGTAATTATCGTGACGCGCCATAACAAGAGGCACGTTAAAAGCACGAGCAACCAGCAGTGCCAAAGAAATACCACGAGTTTCCACGGTCATAACGTAGTCAGGTGCCAAATGCTGTAAGCGATTTCTAAAAATTTCGCCCAAACGTACTACAAGCTGAGGATTGCATAAGATGTCAGTAACATACAGCAATCCGCCGGGCAAAATTCTATCGGGAGTAGCAAGCTTTGTTGCCAAGTCCTTCAAAAAATCGTTATCGGCTTCAAGCTTACGCAGCGGAATAAAGCGCACGCCACCGGCAGCACCGGAAAGTGTTTCCACCTTGCCCAAGCCAAACAGTTCCAAGCCTGTTTTGACTGCCAATACGTCTTCGCTCAAGGTAGATTTTGCAACTTCAAATTTTTTGCAAAAATAGGAAAATGAAAATAGATGTTGGGGGTGGTCTACTAAAATTTTAGTTAAAGCAACCACACGCTCCATTCTTTTGGCTCTTCCCATAATCGCCCTCTTTTCTAAAATTTATTGTACTTTCAAAAGTTAATTTCAACCTAAATACTTGCACGCCAGCTGGTAGTCTTCCGGTTTGTCAACGTCCATGCCAATTTCAGCATAAGCGCTCACAACAGCCTTGCCATTAAAGCCTACAACCAAGCTGCCACGCTCCTCCACATCGTCCAAAGTTAGACGGTGGAACAAAAATTTAAAGATAAACCCTACGCCCAGCATTTTTACCAATTCCAAAGGCTTCTTACGCTTGGCGAAAATTTCTCTGCCCTTGGCAAGCGCCGCAGGAATAACCTCTGCGTCCATCATCATAATGTTACCGCCGGTAAAAAGACCTTCCTTGGTTTTAGCATAGGTTCGCTTAGCATTGGGGAAAGCAGCCTCGCACACTTCCTTGGGAATTAAAGGATAGTAGCTATTGCCACCGGGTCTTGCCTCGCATTTATCAAGAAAATCGTTGATGGCTGCGCCGTGTAAAAAAGGAATGTCGTCGCAGACGAAAAGCACTTTGCCCTTGTAGCCTAACGCTGCCACTGCCTTATCCGCAGTTGAGGGCAAGTCCTGCGCCGCCTCGCACAGCTCTACTCCTTCCGGCAAAACTTCCCCGTCAATGACAGCAGGGTCAATCGCCAAAAGAATGCGTTTTACACGACCGCTTTCACGAATTGCTTCTATTATATAGTCCAGCATACGCTTGCCGTTAATCTTCGCCAAGCAGCGCACGTCAGTGCCTGCTACTTCTTTCAACCAAGAGCAACGTCCGCCTGCTAAAATTACTACATTATATGATTCCATCTTGTCTACCGGGGGTGATGGATTGCATCAAAGTGTGCTCTGCGTTTTCAATGTGCACGCGAGCTGCGTTTCTAGCGCCTTCAACGTCACGGGCAGCAATGTAATCTACAAGAGTGCGATGCTCGTCCATGGTATCATGCAAACGTCCGGGGTAGCTCATGGAGCGACCACGAATACTGGTAACTTGTTCACGCAAATTGTTGATAATGCTGTGTAAGCGGGCGTTACGGCTTGCAGTGTACAGCACTTCGTGGAAAGCAGTATCTACTTCAACGATTCTTTCCATATTGCCTGCGCTAATGCATTGGCCAAACTCTACCAGCAAACGGTTCAAGCTTTCCAGTTCGTCGGTTGTAATACGTTCTGCAGCCAAGCCTGCTGCCAGCTCGTCCAAGCAAGCGCGAATTTCATAAATTTCGGTAATGTCGCGAATGGAAATATCCGCAACGTAAGTACCACGGCGGGGAATCATTACTACGAAGCCTTCCAGCTCCAGCTTACGGATAGCTTCACGGACGGGGGTACGGCTTACGCCCATTTCGTCTGCTAATTGAATTTCCATCAAGCGTTCGCCGGGGCTAAAGGTGCCATCAGTAATTGCTTGGCGAATGCACTCGCAAACCAATTCACGCAAAGGTCTGTAGCTATCCAGTTTAATAGGTTGTAAATGTCCTGCCATTATATGTTCTTCCTCCCTACGGTAGTTGTTATAGCGGTTTCTACATTAAAATCTTTAAGGGCTTCTACAATCTTTTCAGCAATTTCTTTATTATCAGCAAAGGCAAATACAGTGGGGCCACTGCCACTCATCATGGCGAAGTAGGCACCAGCCTTGAGCATTGCTGTTTTTATCAAGGCAATTTGTGGATGAGCAGGTATGGTTACCGTTTCCAAAGCGTTGCCCATATAAGGCATCATTGCTTTAGCGCCATGGGTAATGTTTTCTGCAATTTGCCAAATGCCAGGATTATTGATCACACGCTGAGGATTATAATTTTTATAAACCCAAGCGGTAGATATGTCTAAATTTTTAGGTTTTGCCAAAACCACAATGTTTTCCGGCATATCGGGCAGGGGCAAAATTATTTCGCCACGTCCTTTAGCAATGGCACTGCCACCGTTAATACAGAAGGGTACGTCACTGCCAAGCTCCGCTGCCAGGGCTTCCAATCTATCGTCATACAAATTCAAATTCCAGTATCTATTCAAGCCACGCAACACCGCCGCCGCATCACTACTGCCACCGGCGAGGCCTGCTGCCATAAAAATCTTTTTGTTCAATATGATATGAACATTAGGCACAATATTGTAGCGTTCTGCCAAAAGAGCGGCAGCCTTGTAGGCAAGGTTATCCTTACCACAGCTCAAGCCTTCAATATTAGTGCTAATCTCTATTCCGTTACCTTCCGTAATAATGACCTGGTCGCTAAGACCAATGCTTTGCATAATCATACTTACTTCGTGGTAACCGTCACTGCGCTTGCCTAAAATGCGCAGGCCTAAATTTATTTTCGCATAAGCCGTTTCAATGATTTTTTCAGCCATATCAACACACCTTGTTCAAAATCAAATTTGTGTATACAGTATTATTTTATCCTGCTAAGCTTTTTACTGCAAGCAAATTCTCGAACGTTCGACACAATATTTTTAACTTTTATTTACTTTTTGCCCAATCCTCCAGATTGCATTTCCTTTTTTCTTCTGACGTGTTACTATATACTTGATTCAAGCTTTATTCCGTTACTCTCAAGGAGTTTATTATGAAGAATTTTACTAATAGCATTTTATATCGTTACCTTATGGTAGCAATAGCCTGCGTCATTATGGGCGTTGCCTTTAACACCTTTTACGTGCCCAATAAGCTTTTAAGCGGTGGCATTAGTGGCGTTGCCGGAATTTTGTATTATACTATGGGCTTCCCCATTGGTATCGTCAGCATTATTTTGAATGTGCCCCTTTTCGCCTTGGGTTATAAGTATATGGACAAGGAATACCTTATCGGTGCGCTGTATGGTATGCTCATCTTCTCTTTCTGCTTAGACTTCTTTAGCTTTATGGCAGCTTACCATCCTGTTCACGATACCATGCTCAGCTGTATTGCAGGCGGTGTTATGTATGGCATTGGTGCTGCCTGCATGTATCGCGTTGGCGGTAGTGGCGGTGGTACGGATATTATTGGTGCCATTATCCAGAAGCATTACTCCATCAGCATTAGTACCACAGGTTTTATGTTCAATATCGTACTGCTTTTTATCAGCAGTTTCCTCTTTGGCATCGAGCCTGCCCTTTATACTTTGCTTACCATGTTCATCATGACCAAAACCTGCAACGCTTTCGTTATAGGCTTCGACTTCAAAAAGAACATTATCATCATCAGCGACAATCCGGAACCCATCGCCGAAGCAATCATTAAAATTGTAGGCCGTGGTGTAACTTACCTGCATGGTGAAGGTGCCTTTACCCATCGCGAGCGTGATGTGCTTTTCGTTGTGGCAAAGCTTACCCAAACAGCA
>CALCUU010000114.1 GCA_937906915.1 uncultured Phascolarctobacterium sp.
TTTTTGTGGCTTGGTACCGGAAGGGCTTTTGGGTATAAATGAAAGGATATATGGTTTAATTGGTAGTTAAGCTAAGGTTTCCCAGAGTTCATATAGTTCTTCTAATTGGGTAGAAATCTCAGCTTGCTCTTTGGTAAGTTCTTGTAGGCGGGCTACGTTGGTGGCAACCTCGGGGCGGGACATTTCGGCATCAATGGCAGATTGGCGCTCCTCTAATGTTGTAATTCTGTCTTCGCATTTTTTTAGGTCATTCTCGCGTTTGCGGATGCGGGCCTGTTCTTCTTTTTGGGCTTTCCAGTCTAGTTTTACCTCTGATTCAGATGAATGAGTGGCAGTGGTGGAAAGGCCGGATGAAGCGGTTGCTGTAGTTGTAGAGGAGCCTGTTGTGGTTGTAGGCTGTAGTTGAGCCAGTAGGGCAGTCATGACTGTATCATGTTTTTCCAGGTAGTAGTCGTAGTTGCCGATGTAGTTTACGAATCTCTGGGCGGTCAGGTCCAGGATGCGGTGGGCTGTCTTGTTGATAAAGTAACGGTCGTGGGATACGTAGAGTACGGTTCCCTCGTAAGCGTTGATGGCATCCTCCAGGATCTCTTTGGACATGATATCCAGGTGATTGGTGGGCTCGTCCAGGATCAGGAAGTTGGAGTCGGAGAGCATCAGCTTGGCGAGGGAGACACGGCCACGCTCGCCGCCGCTTAGGTCGCAGATTCTCTTGAAGACATCATCTCCGGTGAACAGGAAGGCAGCCAGTACATTACGGATCTGGGTATTGGTCAGATAAGGATAATCATCCGATATCTCATCGAAAAGGGTCTTATCGCTGTGCAGTACGTTATGTTCCTGGTCGTAATAACCGATGACTACATTGGTGCCAAGGGTAAATTTGCCATGGTCTGCGGGAAGCAGGTTGTTTAAAATCTTAAGCAGGGTGGTCTTGCCGGTGCCGTTATCACCGATGATCGCCACGTGTTCCCCGCGCTTGATCTCGAAATTGATATGTTCAAACAATGTCTTATGGTCAAATGCCTTGGCCAATTCTTTGACGGTCAGGACATCGTTGCCGCTTAACATGTGAGGGGTCAGTTTCAATTTCATGTCCGTGCGCACTTCAGTAGGCTTCTCCAATACCTCAATCTTGTCAAGCATTTTTTCGCGGCTTTCAGCTCGCTTGATAGATTTTTCGCGGTTAAAAGACTTTAGCTTCTCGATCACCGCCTCCTGATGCTTGATCTCACGTTGTTGGTTCAGATAAGCGTTCATGGCTGCTACACGTAATATTTCTTTTTTGGCGGCATAATCAGAGTAATTGCCTAGGAAAGAAGTGGCCTTAGTCTGGTCGATCTCGATGACTTTGCAGGCGATTCTGTCCAGAAAATATCGGTCATGGGATACGATGATCACAGCACCTTTATAATTCAATAGATAAGTCTCTAACCATGCGATGGAATTCATGTCCAGGTGATTGGTAGGTTCGTCTAAGATGAGCAGATCCGACGGGCGCACCAATACCCCCGCAAGAGCAACACGCTTACGTTGACCACCACTTAATTCTTCCATCTTCTGTCCTAAATTGGTAATACCCAGTTGGTTAAGAACAGCCTTCGCCTCGCTCTCTAATTGCCAAGCGTATTTATTATCCATTTCTTGTTGCAGGTCTAACAAATTCTTTTGCAGCTTTACGTCGTCAGGATGAGCAACTGCCTCCTCCACCGCCGTTTCGTAGCGACGCAGTAAAACCATCAAAGGAGAATCGCCTTTAAAAATTTGCTCCAAAACTGTAGCCTGCGGTTCAAAAGGAGGGTCTTGGGGTAAGTACTCCATTACGACAGTACCGGGAATGGTCAGCTTGCCACCACCGTTATCACGATTGGCAATCATCTTCAAAAAGGTACTCTTACCAGTGCCATTAACACCGATAACGCCAATCTTGTCCCCTTCTTCCACATTGAAGTTTATATTTTTAAACAGAACTCTGTCCCCATAACTGAAGGACAAGTTTTCAGCACTTAAAATCATAAAAAGCCTACTTTCTTCTTGTAATGTTTTTATTATACCACAAGAAAAAAGTAGGCTAAAGTTTTAAAGGATTTTCACTTTCAAGGCTTCGTTTTCTTCCGCAGCGTCCTGCAAAACTTCAAGCAGCTGCGCGCCATACCAGCCTAAATATTTTTCGTCCTTAACTTGTGCAGAAATAACAAGCTCCGTCGGAACAGCAAGCTCAGTCAAACAATCGTGCAAAGCATCTAAGTTCATACCGTAATATTCCGGAAGCTCCAATGCCTTGTGCAGATAATTGTGAAGCGCCGGCAAGCTGGTCATTTTATTCAAATCCAATTTAATAGTACGCATAAGCTCCTCCTAATACAACTTGGTAAAGGTTTTATAATGGTCACCTGTGTAATAGATTAGACCATCATTGGAATAGACTATGCGCTTGGCGTTACGATTACCTTTTTTGTAATCAATATCGCACTCGCGATACACGCGACCTTTTTTAACCGGCAAAATCTTTTCGTAGTTACCAAACTTGTCGCCGCCAATGGACTTACCCGGTGCAACTTTATCAAGAGTGCCCTTAGTTTGCCAGCCAAGCTTCTTAGCCTCGCCCTTGGTAATGTAGTTGTGAGGAAGCTTTGCAAATTGGTTGATGTAGGCAGCCACACGCACCTTATCAGTGTAAGCACCGCTTTCGCTAATGCTAATCTTCTGGCTATTGGCTTTGTAGTTGTCTTGAGCTGCAACCTTCTTGGTGCTTTGGGTTGCCTGCGCCTTAGTTTCAACCTGCGCAGTAACCTTAGCAGGAGCAGAAGTCTTTGCTTCCTTCTTGTCCCCACCACAACCTACAATAACGCTCATTACAAGCAGTAAGCTACATAAAAATGCTAATATCTTTTTCATCAGTACACCTCCTACCAATGATATTTTTGATTATTGGAAATTTTGTAAGCCCTATAAATCTGTTCAATTAAAAGCAGTCTAATCATCTGGTGGGTAAAGGTCATTTTAGAAAAGCTTAGGGCAAAATCTGCACGCTTACGCAGGGCATCAGTGTAGCCAAAGGCACCGCCAATAACGAAAGTTATATGGCTGTGTCCGCTAAGGGCAAGGCTATCTATCTTGCTCGCCAGTTCAGGAGAAGAAAGCTGCTTACCGATAACGTCCAGCAAAATAACGTAGGAGTTTTCCGGAATGATTGCCAAAAGGCGATTGGTCTCCTTCGCCAGCACCTGTTCCTTTTCCGCAGGGGCAGGGTTGTCCGGCATCTTCTCCTCGTTAATGGCTATGGTCTCCAGTTTGCAAAAGGGAGTGAGTCTTTTAGTAAACTCCTCTATGCCCGCAGTTAAATACTTTTCTTTAATTTTTCCTACACACGCAATGGTTATCTTCACATCAATATCCTTTCGGCACTTCCTGCAAGGTTACGGTCTTAGTAATTTCGCTACCGCTACGCATGATGACAACCTTAACCTTGTCACCTACTGCGCACTTAGCAATCAATTCACGCAAGCCTTTAATAGTGCTAACCTTTTCACCGTTAAATTCTAAGATTACATCGCCAGAGCTAATACCAGCCTTAGATGCAGGGCTGTCCTTAACAACCTTGGCAATGAATACACCGCCATGCAAATCTAAATCAAAGCCGAAGCGGTCAGCAACCTCTTTATCAATCAAGGAAGCACCCAAGTAGGGTCTAGCCACGCGACCTTTATCAGCAAGTTGGTCTAAGATAGGCTTCGCAGTATTAATAGGGATGGCAAAACCAATGCCTTCAACACCACTCACCGCAATCTTGGCACTGTTAATACCAATTACTTCGCCGTCCGCATTTACCAAGGCGCCACCACTGTTACCGGGGTTAATAGCTGCATCCGTTTGGAGCAGGTTAAATTTACGCTCGCCAAGCTCAATGCTACGGTTCAAAGCACTGATTACGCCTGCAGTAACGCTACCACGGAACTCCAAGCCCAGCGGGTTACCAATGGCAATGGCAGGCTCGCCTACTTGCAGGGTATCGCTGTCACCAAAGGTAGCAACGGGCAAATTCTTTTCGTCAACTTGTACTACCGCAAGGTCAGTTGCAGCATCTTCGCCTAGCACCTTACCTTTAACGGTACGTCCGTCAGTGAGAGCTACAATAATTTCAGTAGCGCCTTCAACAACGTGGTGGTTAGTTGCAATCAAACCATTCTTAGCATCATAGATTACACCGCTACCGGTACCACGCTCTACAAATTTTACGCGGTTAAAGAAGTCACGCACGTAAGCTTTGTTGGTAATACCTACGACAGCAGGGCCAACCTTCTTGGCAGCTGCCACAATGGGGGTATTACGGGCACTGCTAATTTGCTGTTCTACAACTGCAGGTTTATCCTTCACAGGTGCTGCTGTAGTTTTGTTGTCACCACAGCCTGCAGCAATCAACACTGCTGCACCAAGTAAACCGCACATAAAAATGTGCATGCTTTTCTTCCAGAAGCCTTTATTCATTTATATCACTCCTCATTTTAATAATCTTTTACTATTCTATCCTGCGCCGCCACAAAGATACGTGCATCGTTGAAAAGAGATGCTTCACTTAAAATATTACGCACTGTATCTAACGCTAAACGGGGCAGATTATTTTCTTGACTCAAATGCGCCAAAATAATATTCTCCGGAATGCGTGGCAAATTCGCCAGTAGATAACCAGCACTTTCATTAGAAAGATGACCACGAGTACTCAAAATACGCTGTTTCAAATGAGGAGGGTAAATTCCATTCTTAAGCATCTCCACATCGTGGTTCGCCTCTAAAATCAAAGTATCCGCATCCTCCGCAGCTTGGCGCACTGCATCCGTAACAAAACCAGTATCCGTAATATAGGCGCACTTGCTACCGTTACATTTTAAAACATAACCGTGAGGATCAACTGCATCATGG
>CALCUU010000115.1 GCA_937906915.1 uncultured Phascolarctobacterium sp.
GGTACTATTTACGCATTGGGTGGCAGCATGAAAAAGATTGGACGTAGCATTTTAGTATGTGCGCCCAGAAACGTAGACATTGATGCTGGCGTTAGCATCTATAATGAAAAGGGTGAGCAACCGTGGAAAAAATAAATGTAAATAAAATTGCCTTCATTGGTGGCGGTGCCATGGCAGAAGCCATCATCAAAGGTATTATTGGTAGCGGTTTAGTTGCAGGCGAAAGTATTGCTGTTGGTGAACACACTGCAGAGCGTTGCGCTTATTTGAACGCAACCTACGGCGTACACGCTACTACTGATAATAAGGAAGCAGTGCGTGATGCGGACTTGGTAATCTTCGCTGTAAAACCGCAGGTTGCGCCTGTGGCATTGACCAGTGACTTGGTAGCAGAGTTTAAGAAATCTGCGTGGGTGCTTTCCATTATGGGTAGCGTTACTATTGAAATGCTCCACGGCTATGCTCCTAACTTCCCCGTAATCCGCACTATGCCCAACACTCCGTTGGCAGTTGGTGCAGGCATGACCGCCATTTGCCGTGACGAGAATGCTACTGACGAAATGCTGGAGATTGCCAAGGCTATCTTCGGTTCCTGTGGTGAAGTAGAGGTTGTGGCAGAAAGCGCTTTGGAAGCAATTACTGCGGTTAGCGGCTGTGGCCCGGGATACGCCTTCGTGATTATTGATGCTTTGGCAGATGCTGGTGTGCGTGCAGGCTTGCCCCGTCCTTTGGCGATTAAGCTGGCGGCGCAAACCTTGGCTGGCAGTGGCAAGATGTGCATTGAAACTGGCTTGCACCCTGCTGTTTTGCGTGACCAAGTTACCAGTCCCGGTGGCACTACCATTGCAGGCATTCACGCTTTGGAAAACCATGGGGTGCGTGGTGCCTTCTACGATGCAGTGCAAGCTGTGCTGAAGCGTAGCGACGAATTACAAGGAAAATAATTTATGGCAGATAGAGAAAAGATTTTAAGATATTTTAGAGCTGGTGGTGACGAACAGCTGGCGGCGAAGCTGCTTGATTTGGCAGAAGGTGCTAACAAAAGCCGTAAGTATCGTGTCAGCGAGTTCTTAGACCCTCACGCCTACAACGTGGCAGAAATCATCGTTGCCAATTTTGAAAACATCAAGCTGGAAAGCTACGGTGGCTTCAAAAATGCGGAACGTGTGAAGGTTGCCTTCATTGCGGAAGATTTTTACGGTACTCCCGATTATGGCATTACCTATTTCTTGGCAGGCTGGGATAAACGCTACTACGATTTGTCCCACCGTGATATTTTAGGCGCGTTTATGGGAACTGGCTGTAAGCGTGAAGCCTTGGGCGATATTGTTTTCGTTCCCGAAGGCGCCCAGTTCGTAGTGGAAAAGACCTTGACCAATTATTTGAACAGCAATCTTACCCAAATTGGTTCTGCTCCCATTACCTTGACGGAGATTACCGCAGAAGATTTACTGCAAAAGGAAGAAAAGGTTAAGGTTATTAACGCTACTGTTGCAGATTTGCGTCTTGATGCGGTGGCTGCTGCCGGTTACGGTGTTTCCCGTAGCAGAATGTCCGACGAGATTAAGAGCCTGAACGTGAAGCTGAACTGGAAGGAAGCCAAGAAGGCTGCCCAAGCTGTAAACGAGGGGGATGTAATTTCCTTCCGTGGTCGTGGCAGGGTGGAAGTGGCAGAAATTCGTGGCACTACCAAAAAGGGACGCATTAGCGTAACTTTAAAACGATTTATTTAGAATAGGGGATTGGCAATGTTAACACCTCAAGATATTAAGAATAAAACTTTTACCAAGGGCTTCCGTGGCTACGAGGTAGAAGAAGTAGATAAATATTTGGCAGAGCTTCGTAAAGAGTACGAGTATCTTTTTACTGATAATATGGAGCTGAAAGAAACCATTGAGCGTGTAAGCTCCAAGCTGGAATACTACCAACAAATGGAAGCTACCATGCAAAGCACTCTTGCGGTGGCGCAAGAAACTGCTGACGAGGTTAAGGCTAATAGCGAAAAGAAGGCTGCGCTTTTGGAACACGAAACCCAAGTGAAATGCGACCAGCTTTTGGCTGATACCATGGCTAAGGTTGAAGATATGTACAGCCAAGCTAAAACTAAAACTGAAAATATGCTGAACGCTACTGAAGCAGAATGCAACAAGCTGAGAGAAGAAACTAAAAACTTCGTAGAAAAAATGCGCAATACCGCAGAGATGGAAGTTGCAAAATTAAAGGTTACTACGGAGGATGTTTGCAAGCGTCGCACTACTACTGCAGAAGCAGAGGCTACCAAAACCTTGGAAACTGCTCGCACTGAAGCTAACAAGATGATGATGGAAGCTAACGTAAACTACCGCAAGATTGTTGGCGATGCGGAAGAACGTTGCCGTAAAATTATTTTTGACGCAGAAGCGAGAGCTTCCTTGGCAGAAAACGCTTACAACAACCAAGTGAAGAAAGCAATGGTTCATCGTAAAAATATGATGCACCTTTTGAAAACCCAAATGGAATTACTGGAAAATTTTGAGGACCATACCGGAGAATAACGGAGGGACAGAATGATTATTTTAGTACGTCACGGCGAGGCAACCCATCATACTTTAAAGCTTACCGGCGGTTGGACTGATTCTGACTTAACTGAAAAGGGACGTTGGCAAATAGAAATGGCTGCTAAAAAATTGGCAGCAGATTTTGCAGGCAAGAATACTAAATTGCGTATTTTGACCAGCGATTTGAAACGTGCGGTAGAATCGGCAGAAATCATTGGCAAAGCTTTAGGTTGCGCAGATAAAATTGAAAAGTACGCTTTCCTGCGCGAAAAGAATAATGGGGAAGCAGCAGGCTTGACGGAAGAAGCAGCTAAAAAAATCTACTGTCGTCCTGCGACGGAGCAGGAGCTTAATCACCGCAATTACCCCGGTGGCGAAACTCGCATTGAGTTTTACGAGCGTAATGTCCACGGCTTAATTGAAAAGGCTGACCTCGATAGGGAGAACCTTATCATTGTTGCTCATAAGGGGACGGTGCAGAACATTATCTTCCATTGGCTGGGTATGGATATGGCTCAAGTGGTTGGCTTGAATATGTCCGTTGACGTGCTGCCTGCAAGTGTTTCCGTTTTGGGAAGAAACAAGTGGCACGAGCACGCCATCTTCCGTTTGAACGATACTTCTCATTTAAACGAGGGTAAGGGCTACGGAATATTTGATTTTAAATATGAAAAACGTTGATGTAAAGTAATTTGTGTTGACTTTGCATTATTGATTACGTTATAATTATGTTGTTTTAATATTGGCTAACGCTATGATGAAGACAGTAGCCTGTGGCGACAAGCAAAGCGATTTGGGGACGGTGCAAGCCCAAACAATGTCTAAGCTGGTGAAGATCACTTCGGAGTGGGCGCTTCGAATAAAGTAGATGCGCACGGGTAACGCCCGATACAGCGTTTCGAGTGGCAACATATTTTTGTTGTCATTAGGGTGGTACCACGGAGTACTTGAATTTGTTAATTTAGCTTCGTCCCTAATTGGGGACGAAGTTTTTTATTTTAGACAATAGAGAAAGTATTAGATTCAAGGAAGGGCGACGAAGGCGTATAAATAATACTCCTAGGAGCCCTGACGCAGAAGATGATGCTTTATGTATTGTCTTTTATGTTGAT
>CALCUU010000116.1 GCA_937906915.1 uncultured Phascolarctobacterium sp.
ACTACTTAGGTAATCCTGATATGCGTATTACCCGTGACCGCGGGCAATGGTTCCGTACTCGTCAAGGCTTTGATTGTATTGCGACTTATCATCCTGCATTTTTACTGCGCTTGTATGGTAAGCAGCTTGTGCAGGCGAAGTGGGACGTGTTCCACGATTTGGAAGCAGCTCGCGACCGTGCGTTGGAGCTTGCTCCCGGTTACCAATTTATGTCTGAAGAAAAGGTGGATTTGTTTAAACTTTTTAACAAACGTAAATAAAAATGATTTTCCGTGGAATTTCTTTCGTGAAAAATTAGTGAAGTCATTGTATTGTTAGCTCGTAACGTTTATAATAAAAGCATAGAAGTCCAAGTAATTACATACGAATTTAAAATAAATAAGGAGTGAGAGAAAATGACTAGAAAATTTTTCCTGTGCAAACATTGTGGTAATATGATTGGCTTGATTCATGACGGCGGTGTGCCCATGATGTGCTGTGGCGAAAAAATGGTAGAGCTGGTTCCCAACACTACTGATGCAGCTCAAGAAAAACATGTTCCCGTATTCACCGTTGAAGGCAACAAAGTTGTTGTGAATGTTGGTAGCGTAGATCATCCCATGGTTCCGGAACATTGGATTCAATGGGTATATCTGGAAACTGACAAAGGTGGTCATCGCAGAGTATTGAACGCTGGCGAAAAACCCAATGCAGTATTCCTGCTTGCTGAAGACGAAAAGCCGTTGGCTGTTTACGAATATTGCAATTTGCACGGTTTGTGGATGGCAAAAATTTAAAAGGGCATAATAAAAAGGCATTACCTTTCGGTAATGCCTTTGCTGTTTCTTAGATTATTTTTGTAGTCCAGTCTTCGATGTTCCACACTTTGTCAATCCATCCTTCGTAGAATTCAGGTTCGTGGGATACGAGCAGTACGCTGCCTTTGAAGGCTTTAATTGCACGTTGCAGTTCTTCTTTTGCGTCAACGTCCAAGTGGTTGGTAGGTTCGTCCAGTACCAGCCAGTTGATGTCTTTAAGCATCAGCTTGCACAAGCGTACTTTGGCAGCTTCGCCACCACTAAGAACGAAAACTTTACTGGTGATATGCTCATTGGTCAAGCCGCAGCCTGCGAGAGCAGCACGAACTTCGTAATTGGTAAGACCGGGATATTCGTCCCACACGTCTTCCAAAGCGGTTTTTTCGTTTTTCTCACGTTCTTCTTGTTCAAAGTAACCGGGTTGCAAAAATTCGCCAAGTTCAACTTTACCGCTAACAGGAGGGATAAGACCAAGAATGGTTTTGAGGAGGGTAGTTTTACCCAAACCGTTTACGCCACGGATGGCGATTTTTTGACCACGTTCCAAATTGAAGGTAACGGGACGGGTAAGGGGAGTATCATAACCCAATACCAAGTCCTTAGCTTCAACGATGAAGCGGCTGGGAGTACGAGCTTCGCGGAATTTAAAGGTAGGTTTAATTTTTTCGCGAGGCTTTTCAATCATTTCCATTTTGTCCAGCTTACGTTGACGGCTCTTTGCCATATTGGTAGTTGCAACGCGAGCTTTGTTGCGGGCAATGAAGTCCTCGAGCTTAGCAACCTCTTGTTGTTGGCGTTCATAAGCAGCTTCTTGTTGAGATTTGTAGATAGCGTACATTTCTTGGAAGCGGTTGTAGTCGCCGGTGTAACGGGTCAAGTTGCTATTTTCCAAATGATAGATAACGTTTACTACATTATTAAGGAAGGTAATATCGTGGGAGATAAGGATGAATGCGTGCTCATAGTTTTGCAGGAACTTGGTGAGCCATTCAATATGTTCAACGTCAAGATAGTTGGTAGGTTCGTCCAAAAGCAGAATATTGGAGTTTTGCAGTAACAATTTGGTCAAAAGAACTTTGCTACGTTGACCACCGGAAAGGTCTGCAACGTCACGGTCAAGACCAACGCTGCCCAAGCCTAAGCCGTTAGCAACTTCTTCAATTTTAGCGTCAAGGGAGTAGAAACCGCTATGCTCCAGTTCGGATTGGATTTCGCCAACGGTGTTCATCATTTTGTCCAGTTCTTCGGGAGTTGCGTCGCCCATTTTGTCGTACAGCTCCAGCATTTGCTGTTCCATTTCGTACATGCCTTGGAAAGCAGTGCGCAGTACTTCGCGGATGGTCATGCCTTTTTCCAAGGTGCTTTGTTGGTCAAGATAACCAACGCTTACTTTACCGGGCCATTCTACTTTGCCTTCGTCCGGTTGCAAGTGACCGGTAACGATGTTCAAGAAGGTGGATTTACCTTCACCATTAGCACCAACAAGGCCAACGTGCTCACCGCGTAATAATTTAAAAGAAACATCTTCCAAAATTTGGCGACCGCCAAAAGAGTGGGAAACATTAGTGACGTTTAAGTAGCTCATTTTATACCTCTTACAAAAAGTTTTTACTTTATTCTAACCATAGATATAAGCATTTTATTATGCCCCGTCGCTTTTGTAAAGCATTTATGTTAAAATATACCTATATAATGAAAGTAGAAGGTGATTTATATGATTACTGGTAATAAAAGTGATATCGCAAAAGTTCTTCCCTATGTAAGTGAAGGCTTGCAAAAAGCTTTGGCATACATTGCTGCAACTGATTTCTGCCATATTGAAAATGGTGAATACGAAATTGACGGTCGCAATGTTTTTGCTCGCGTAAATACTTACGCAACTGAACCGAAGGCAGAACGTCGTAGTGAAAAACATAACGATTACATCGACGTGCAATTCATTGCTCGTGGTGAAGAAGAAATTTGGTTTGCTCCCTACGAAGAAAAGTATGTAGTAACTGAAGACTTGAGCAAAGAAAATGACGTGCTCTTTTATGAAGACCCTGCTGAACCTAACTGCGTTAAATTAAGCGCAGGGGATTTCGCCATCTTCTTCCCCTGGGAATTACATCGCCCCAACTGCCAACGTGACGGCAAATTGAGCGACGTACAAAAGATTGTTGTGAAGGTAAAAGCCCTCTAAAAATTGCTCAAAAAATTTTTAAAAAAGTTTTAGAAAAAGTGTTGACAAACTAATAAATTCCCTTTATAATAACATTCGTGATGTTGAGCGATGCAAAACATCAGAAAACATTCCCCGATAGTTCAGTCGGTAGAACGGCGGACTGTTAATCCGTATGTCGTAGGTTCGAGTCCTACTCGGGGAGCCACCTGGCCGGTTGGTCAAGCGGTTAAGACACCGCCCTTTCACGGCGGTATCAGGGGT
>CALCUU010000117.1 GCA_937906915.1 uncultured Phascolarctobacterium sp.
TTATGCTTTGTCGCATTTCATTGCTTCGCGCCTTCCGGTACTTCTATCACTTTTGTGGATTAGCTAATTTGATTTAATTGCTCGATTATAAATAAAAGACACAAGTTGCAACAGCAACCTGTGTCTTTTGTTTTTACTGGTGTATAATTTAATGTGTTGGAGGTATAATCTTATGCATTTAGAAAACACTGCGTTAGTTTTAGAAGGCGGTGGTATGCGTGGCATGTTCAGTGCCGGCGTATTCGAAGCCTTCTTGCAACACGAACTAACCTTTCCATATATAACTGCGGTTTCTGCAGGGGCTTGCAACATTTTATCTTATATGTCCCATCAGCCCATGCGTACCCGTAAAATAATTGAAAAATACGTTGGCACCAAGCCTTACTTTAGCATTAGCAACTATCTGCGTACAGGTAGTCTTTTTGGCTGGGACTTCATCTTTGATAAACTGCCCAAAGAGCTTTTGCCCTTTGATTACGATACCTACGCAAAATATCCCGGTGAACTGCAAGTTGGCACCACTGACGTAAGCACTGGCGAAGCTGTATGGCATTACAATAAGCGCGCAGAAATTGCTTTTAAATCTGTAATCGCTTCTGCTTCCCTGCCCTTCTTGGCACCCATCGTAAATATTGACGGACGTCCCCTTTTGGACGGAGCAATCGTCTCTCCCATTCCCATTGACAAAGCCATTGAAGCAGGCTACAAAAAATTTATCGTTGTCCTTACCCGTAACGAAGGCTATCGCAAAAAAGGCGCTGTTCCCAAATTGTTACTGAAAGCTTGGTACAGCCAGTATCCCAAATTGTGGGACGCAATGCAAAATCGCCCTAAGCTTTACAACGAGCAGCTGGAACGCATTGAGCAAATGGAACGTGACGGCAACGTAGTTATCATCCGTCCGGAAAAACCTTTGGAAATCGCAAGACTTTCCATTAAACCGGACAAGCTCTTGGAACTTCACGACCACGGCGTTGAATGTGGGCTGGCGGCAATCGACAGAATGCTTGAACTGAATAGTAAGTAACATAAAAAAGCATCCGAAAAATTTTCGGATGCTTTTATTTTTAGCCAAGTAACATTCTATCACTGGTCATCGCGTCTCCGGAAGCTTTCTCAAACATAGTCAAGAGGTCCGGAATTTGCAAGTGCTTCTTCTCTTCCCCTTCAACGTCAATAATTACACGTCCATTATGGAGCATAATCA
>CALCUU010000118.1 GCA_937906915.1 uncultured Phascolarctobacterium sp.
GGGTTTTGCCATCACCCATTACAGCCATTTCAGCGTAAGGAGTTACGGGACATCCTTCAAAGACGCCCATTTCACGAGCCATTTCTTCACTTTCTGCACCGATGTCCACATACATTTCTTTCTTGGGCATCATCTTGGTGCGTTCTTCCGGAGAAAGAATGTGAGGCGGTTTGCTACCAATCACGCCTACAAGGTCACCCTTTTTGCCGTGCACGGTAACACGTTGGCTAAGCATTACTTGCTCCCACCAACCACCAAGGCAGGTAAATTTCAAGAAGCCTTCTTTAGTAATGTGCTTCACCATAAAACCAATTTCGTCCATATGGCTGGCAAGCATTACTTTCGGAGCGCCTTCTTCTTGTGCAGCTTTAGTAAAAACTACGCTGCCCAATTTATCGTAGCTAACTTCTGCCATACCTTCCAAGCGTTCCAGCATCAGGTCTTTCATTCTACCTTCAAAGCCAGATACACCACAGGTTTCAGAGTAGCGTTTAAGCCAAGCTAATTTTTCCTTCATTATTATTTACCTCTTTTGTTTTTGCGCATTTCTTCAGCTTGTTGACGCAAAAGTTTTACGCGTTCCGCAGTAGTGGGGTGAGTGCTAAAGAGTTTTTTAGCTTCCATCGCACTAAAGGGGTTGATGATAAACATATGAGCAGTAGCTTCGGTTGCACCGGGCATTACTCTGCGTTTAGCATAAGCTTCGATTTTAAGGAGAGCGTCTGCCAAAGCGTCAGGGTTACCGCAAATTTCACCACCGCTTTTATCTGCCATATATTCACGGCTACGGCTTACACCCATTTGGATAAGCATTGCTGCCAAAGGTGCAAGAATCATAACCAAAATGGTTGCGATAGGGTTACGGCTTTCACCGTTTTCATCACGAGCACCGCCAAAGAACATACCCCATTGAGCAATGGTGCTGATTGCACCAGCCATGGTAGCAGCTACGGTACTAACAAGGATGTCACGATTTTTTACGTGGCTCAGTTCGTGAGCCAGTACGCCTTCCAGTTCGTCCTCGGTCAGCATCTCTGCCAAAGCAGTGTTCACTGCTACTGCAGCGTGTTCCGGATTACGACCGGTTGCGAAAGCGTTAGGCACGGGGCTGTCGATGATGTAAACCTTGGGCATGGGCAAATTTGCTTTATTTGCCAAGCGTTCTACCATTGCGTACAGCTTAGGTGCGCTACGTTTATCAACTTGTTTAGCTCTGTATTGAGCTAAAACCATTTTATCACTGTTCCAATAAGCCATGAAGTTCATTGCTACGGAGAAGATAAGCATCATTTGCATGCCTTTCAAACCGCCAAAATAATCACCAATGAACATCAAAAGACCGGTCATAAGACCCATCAATAAAGCAGTTTTCATTAGTAAGGATCCTCCTCAACAAATACAATACACTTCAGGGCAAAATGCCCTTCATATAATTATAACAACTTAGCTATTATTTTTCAATTTGCTCTTTAATAGAGTTCAACATATTTTCGCTGTTTTCACGAACTTTTTTCTTTAGGATAGGGTTCAAGAGGCCTGCAATCATAGGGATACCAAACTCAAAATCTACTGCAAGAGTTACCTCGCAGCCATCAGCTTGCTCTACAATTGTCCAAGCGCCTTCCATTTTTTTCAGGTCACCCTCAGTTTGAGCGTAGGTGATTTTTAAATCCTCAGGATAAAAAGTATCGCGCTCCGTCCACACAATTTTGCGACCGTCAGCGTTAGTTACCCAGTGAGAAATGGTGTAGTCTTCCCCACGCTCAAGGATTTCTACGCTAACCAAGTCCTTCATAAAATTAGGATAGGACGCCATATCCTTGATAATCTCGTAAATTTTATTACCATCACCATTGATAGTGATTTTACTTTCTACATAAGGCATATTTTTCCTTACAAATCTTCGATAACGGAAGCAGTCATTGCTACAGCGCTACGGAAGTTTTCCAGCACGTAGTCCACAACTTCCTTAGGCATAATGAGGGGCGGTTCAATGCGGATAACCTTGGGGTTGTTCAAGGTGTAAGCAACGATGATGGATTTATCAATCATCAAGCTCATAAGCATACCACCTGCACCCTCACGAGTCAGCTCTACGCCAAGCATCATACCCTTGCCACGCACTTCTGCGATAACTTCCGGGTAGTCCTTTTGAATTTCTTCCAAGCCTTTTTTAAAGTAAGCACCAGTTTCCGCACTGCGACGCAGTAAATCTTCCTCTTTAATAGCTTTAATGGTAGCAACACCTGCAGCGCAAGCCATTTGGTTACCGCCAAAGGTAGAGGTGTGCAGGAAAGGAGCTTCAATCAAACCTTGCCAAGCAGCAGGAGTACCGATGATTGCTCCGAGAGGCATTACCCCGCCTCCAAGTGCTTTAGCGCAAGCCATCAGGTCAGGCTTCACGTCGTCATGGTTCACACCAAACCAAGCGCCGGTTCGACCAATACCAGTTTGTACTTCGTCTGCGATTAAGAGTGCACCCTTAGCTTCGCAAATTGCTTTTACTTCCTTTATATATCCTGCTGGCGGAACGATAATTCCACCCTCACCTTGGATGGGTTCCAAGATTACGGCAGCAGTTTCTTCATTAACATTAGCTTCAATAGCGCTTACATCTCCGTAAGGAACGTGGGTGAAGCAGTCCAGCAAAGGCTTAAAGGGTTCACGGTACAAATCACGACCAGTTGCAGTTAAGCTGCCCATGGTCTTACCGTGAAAAGCATTCTCTGCTGCCACGAACTTACTGCGTTTTGTAGCAAGGCGTGCCACTTTCAAGCAACCCTCCACAGCTTCGGTACCACTATTCACAAAGAAGCTATACTGCAAATCACCGGGAGTAATTT
>CALCUU010000119.1 GCA_937906915.1 uncultured Phascolarctobacterium sp.
ATATCTCCATTTGAAATGGCTTCTAATTCTTCTTCAGTAGGATCTTCATCTAGTTCGATATCTTCATCGTCGTTTTCTTCATCAGGAACATATTCAGTAACAACATGGGCATCGGCAGCAGAAATCCACACCGATGAATCCCATGACGAATCTTCCAGCGCATCTGTTCTATGGCCGACTGCAGTATCAGCGGTATTGCCACATGAAGACAGAGCCATTGTGAGCGATATCTGTGGCACAACACGCGATACAATAGAGGGAGTGATGAACATTAGTGGGGTATCATTCCGTTTTATAGATACAGCCGGCATCCGCGAGACCCAGGAGACTATTGAAATAATAGGAATTGAGCGCACATATATGAAACTCAAACAGGCCTCAATTGTAATAATGGTGCTCGACGCCACCCGTCCGGAATATTTTGAAAGCAGTCTGATTAATTTGAGCACACGTTTAAATAAAGATAAGCAAAAGCTTGTAGTACAACTTACTTACAGCGGAACCTACGGAATGCTGCAAAATATTTTTGGAATGCTTTGCGATTTAGCACACGTTAAAAATGGCATGGCTATTATGCCCGTACGCTCAAGTATGCCTGTGAGCAAGGAAAAGATTGTGGAACTCAATCCTGATGTTTTATTCTTACCATCTTGGGATGCTAAAGGAAGTCAAAATTCCGATACTTACTTTAAACAATTTAAAGAAGACCCTGCTTACAAAGACTTAACTTGCATTAAGAATAATGCTGTTTATAAATTTCCAGAACGTTATCGCTACTGCACTTCCCATCATATATTGGAAGGTGCGGAATATATGGCGAAGCTTGTTTATCCGGAATACGTAAAATAATTGGAGTGATTAGATGTCACAAGCGGTTATCGAAATTAAAAACTTGACTATTGGTTATGGTGAACGCCATGTTGTTTCCAATGTTAACGCTTCCATTTCCGAAGGAGAGATTGTTGGCATCATTGGTCGCAACGGTGCAGGCAAGAGTACCTTGCTCAAAACTATTCGTGGTCTTTTGCCAAAACATAGTGGCGAAGTAACCTACCTTGGTAAAAAATTAGAAGAGTATCACGAAAAGGAGCTTGCCTGCAAGGTTGCCTATTTGCAGCAGCACGTTGAGGTTGGCTTTGGTTATACAGGGCAGGATATTGTTTTGGCAGGTCGTTACCCCTATATGAAATGGTACGAGAGTGAAAGTGAAGCAGATAAACAGCTTGCACTAGATTGTATGGACTACACTGGAACTTTAGAATTGGCAGATACTCCTGTTACAGAAGTTAGTGGCGGCCAGAAGCAACGTATTCTTTTGGCAAAGGTTCTGGCGCAACAGACACCCATCTTATTTTTGGACGAGCCTACTACTGGACTGGATATGGTGTATCAGGAAGAAATTTTCCGTTTTGCCAAGGAGCTGGCGCAAATGGGCAAGACTATTTTGATGGTAGTGCACGAGCTTAATTTTGCAGCCAAGTATTGTAGTCGGATCCTCCTTTTAGGCGAGGGCAAGCTTTTGGCTGATGCGCCACCTGAAGCTGCGTTTACAGAAGAACTTTTAAGTAGAGCTTACGATGCTGACATTCAGGTAACACGTAATCCGTTGAATAATAATTTAGAAATTACAACCAAGGTTAACGCTAAGGAAAAGGCAAAAGAAAATGCTTTGCTCCAAAAAATTTGTAACTTTTAGTTTTATAGGCTTACTGCCTAAAATAAAAAGGAGTGATTTGTATGAAATTGAATATGAAAAAAATGTTAGCAATGGGTTTGTTGTGTATGGTAGGCTGTGGCTTCTGTGCAGTTGGTAATGCTGGTAGCTTCCAGCTTAGCGAAGATGTTAAGGCTCCTACCGTTGCTTTGAAGCAAGCTGCACAAGTTGGTCTGCTCACTCATGAAACTGCAGAGCTGCAAAACTTGGAAAACAAAGATGCCATTCTTGTAATGAGCTTTGGTACCACCGTTAAAGAAACCCGCGAAAAAAATATCAATGCCACCGTTAATGCAATTAAAGCTTTGTATCCTGACACCAAGGTTGTGCTTGCCTTTACCTCCCACATCATCATCGACAGAGTAAAAGCTAACGAAGGCTTGGTTATCCCCACTCCGGAAGAAGCTTTGGCACAGCTGAAAGCAGAAGGCTACACTCGTGTTGCCATGACTTCCTTGGATATCATTCCCGGAATTGAATACGATTACAAAAAAGCAGTGTTCAATCTGCACAAGAACGATTTCAAAAAAGTTACCTTCGGTACTCCGTTGATGTACTGGCAAGGTCAAGAAGATAAAGACGATGATATTTCTGATACCATGAAAGCAGTAGCAACCCAATTCCCGGAAACTGGTAAAAAAGATGCAGTGCTTATTATGGCACATGGTACTCCCCATCCGGCAAATGCTTACTACGCTGTAATGCAAGATAAACTGGAAGCTTTAGGCTATGAAAATGCTTTGCTGTTCTCCGTTGAAGGTTGGCCTAATTTTGAAAACGTTCTGGAAGAATTGAAGGAAAGAAAAATTAAGAACGTAACTATGATGCCCTTGATGATGGTTGCTGGTGACCATGCTATGAATGATATGGCTGGCGACGAAGAAGATTCCTTTAAATCCATGTTGATTAAAGAAGGCTTCAAGGTTGATACTTACCTCCACGGCTTGGGCGAAAACAGCGCAGTACAAAACCTTTTCGTGAAAAAAGCAAGCCAAGCTTGGGAAGCATTGCAAGAAAAATAAAAATTGCTTTAAAATTTTGTTAGGTTAATGATTTAGAACCCTCTACCGCATTGGTGGAGGGTTCTTTGTCTAGAAAAAGTGCTGTAATTGTGAAGAAGTATCGTTTTACCCCTTGAGTATATACCAACTATATAGTTTATAATTACCCAATATAATGGAGGGAATATTTTCTCTGAAATATTGGCAAGCGATATAAGGAGGCTTTTTATGAAAAAGTTTTTAGTGATGATATGTACTTTAGTAGCAATGTTAGTCTTAAACGGTAACGCTTTTGCCAATAATCCTGTACCTCAACCGAACCAAGACCCTATGAACTGGCAAATTAGCATGATGCCGGAGCCTACTGCTGAAGAAATTGAAGCTGCCCGCTGGAGCGTAGTAGTTGAAAATGATTTGGGTGTTTACGCCTATGATATGGGTTCCTTAGATTTTGGTAAGGATAAAAAAGATGAATACGATAAAAACATCGTTAATGTTCTGGTAAAGACTGTGTTTACCAATAAAGATGTTCTGAAAAAATTGAAGCAGGACTACGCTACCAAGCTTGAGGGTAAGGAAAAGGTTTTGTATTGCAAAATGGATATGCAATATAAGATGAAGGAAAAATCCTACACCGTAAAGACCATGCAAGTTTTTACCAACACTGACAGACAAATTGACGTTAAGAAGAATAAAAATAAATTTGCTCCCATTCCGGAAAAATCTTTTGCAGAAGCACTGTATGAGGTTTGCCAGAAATTTGTTGCTGACGTAGAAGCTGCAGAGCTGGCAATGCAGGAACAAGCTGCCAAGGAAGCGGGCAAAAAATAGTTAGGGAATTTTAAGATGAAAATTTTTACATTGGTACTACTGCTTTTAACTTATGTGCAGGTGGCTTGCGCAGGGATGAAGCTAGAAGCAGTGTATCCTTATCATTTGGAAAAGAAGGGTATTGAAACTGTTTTTGAGGAAAGTACCGTTCCTCTTTACGTGAACATTGTTAATTTTGGCAATGATGCTCCCGTGGAAACAGAAGTAAAGATTACCTTGCCTGAGGGGTTCAAGCCTGTAGTGGATAACAAATGGCAGGCTAAGACCATTGGCGATAAAACCATTGTTACTACTAAGTGGATTTTACCCCAAGATTACGGACAAACCTTCGATTTGCTCTATGTGGAAGCGCAAGAGGACGTTCCTTTTGGCAAGAAGCAGGTGCTGGTAGAAGCAAAGAGTGGGGCGTGGCAGGAAAGCAAGCTTTTAAACTTCACCTACGAGGCGGGGCAGAAGGCTGCCGTGGAAATTCCTAAGGGAAAGAAAAAATTAGATAAGAAAAAATTTAACTGGTATATCCAAAGCATTACCTTTCCTGTAGATAACTTAGGGTTAAAGGATGACAGAGCAGAAGCTGGTGTAATTTATGTGCGCGATACTTCTTTGGAAGGCTTCCGCAATCGCATGACGGGGGAGGGGGCAACAAGCTGGTCTTCCGTTTTTAACCATCCTGCGGCTCACTTGCTTTTAGAATTGCGTAATCCCCAAAGTGATGTGCGTGTCTTAAAATTTAAGGCAGAGCTGACGGACAAAAATACTGGAGAAACTATGCCCGGTTTATGTACCGCAGGCAAAACTGAGGATGATGTTGAAGCTGGGTGGAATGATGCCAATACCAAAAGTAATGAAACCACTGCGCTGATTTCTTTGGACGGAAACAAGGCACCGCGATTTATTCTTCCTTTATATATAGACTATCTAAATGTTTTAGAAGGGGAATACAATCTGCGTGTTACCCTTTCCGGTGGCGGGCAGGAAAAGCTTTACGAAGCACCCATCGTCATTGCTAAGAAGCATAGTATCGGACTTTTTGCCGTAGGCTTTGCTTTTACCTGTTTGGCTTTAGTTTTGGCATGCAGCTACAAAATTAAGAACACCATTTACGCCATTGGTGCCAAGGGTGCAATTACTGTAGCTCTTTTTGCTGCCATTGCCTTTGGTGGGATTACTTTGCCCACTACTATTTTGGGAGATTTGCTCCACGTTTTCTTAGGACCTTTTTCCGGTTTGGTGACAGGTATTCTAAACGGGGTACTGCAATATCTTTTGATTGTTTCTCTTTTGGTTTTGTTCCGTGCGCCGGGAGTATTAAGCTTGATGTTTGTGGTTAAGTTTATGCTTTCAGGGTTAATGGTTGGACATTTCACCCCTTTGGGCGTGCTGAGCTGTTGCGTTTATATGGTGGTTTTGGAAGCAACATTATATTTTGGTGGCTTCTATAAAAAATCTCACGTAACTAATTTTCTGGTGGTGTGCATTTTGCTTGGCGTGGCAGATGCGTTCATTACCTTTATAAATTTAGAACAGATGATGTTCTTCTACCGTCTGTATTACGCAGATTGGTATTTGGCTTTATATATGTTGATTAACGGCTTGCTTTATAGCAGTGTTGGCAGTTGGCTTGGGTATAAGACTGGTTTGAAACTGCGACAGGTAATGGGGGAATAGTTAATGTTAAAAATTGAAGAGCTTTCCTATCGTTACCAAAGCCGTGAAAATTTTACTCTCCAAAAAATTAACTTACAGCTTGCCCGTGGCGAGATGCTTCTTTTGGCAGGGCGTAGTGGCTGTGGTAAAAGCACTTTGATTAAAGCGATTAGTGGCTTGCTCAATAACAATGACAAGGGCGAACTGCGAGGCAAAATTTTTCTAGAGAATGAGGATATTACTAACTTTTCTCCGGAAAAGATTGGCATTATGGTTGGCACTGTGTACCAATCTCCAGATGACCAGCTTTTTGCCATGACTGTTGCTGATGAAGTTGGCTTCGCTTTGGAAAACCAAGGGTTGGAGCCTGACTACATTCGTGAGCAGGTAAGTGAAACCTTACGCTTGGTAGGCTTGGCTGGCTTTGAAGGCTAC
>CALCUU010000120.1 GCA_937906915.1 uncultured Phascolarctobacterium sp.
TCCATAAGCTCCCCACCCTTTACGGTAAAGGGCCTGGGATTTTTAAAGTCTAAGCTTTTCAAATTAGCAAGCAGTTTGCGAGTACCAACGCTAAACTTTTCCTCCCCTGCTTCGTTGTGGCAATCGTTACAGATAATGCCACCCTGCAAGGGACTGAACCAAGCATCTTCCTCCGCGTCCACCTCTTTGCCACACACCACGCAAGCTTCTACTTGGGGAGCCAAGCCCACCAAATCAAGAAGTTTCAAAGCAAAGGACAGTACTACGATACGAGGATTACGCTCCTTCAAAAGCTGTAAGGTTTCCTTCACCAGCTCGTACACCTCCGGCTGAGGCTGGTGGTCTTCTGTAAAGATGGCTGTCAGCTCCGTAACAACTGCTGCGTAAGCCATCTGTTTGAAGTCAAAGGCTTGGGGCATTTCCAAAAGCTCACAGCTTTTCAATTTATCAATGCGCTGTCCTGCAATAACCTCCAAGCTCAGCTGAGCGAAGGGTTGCAGCAAGCGACCTGCCACATTCTTGGGATAGCGCCCGCCATAAACAATGAAGCGGATTTTTCCGTGCTCACGAGTAAAGCAGACCGCGTACTTATCCGCAGTCTGCCAGTTTTTCACATGTAATACAATTGCATCATCACGAAAATCATTACTCATACAGCACTTCCCACGCTTCAAAGCAGATTAAAATTCCTTATAACCAAATTGCTTCAAAGCTTTATCTTTATTACGCCAGTCAGCTTTAACCTTTACCCACAGCTCCAAGAACACCTTGCAGCCCAGCAAAGCTTCAATATCCCTGCGAGCCTGTTGGCCAATCTTTTTCAACAGGCTACCTTTAGCACCAATAACGATGCCCTTTTGAGAATCACGTTCTACGAAAATGGTAGCGCGAATATAAACGTCCTCGTTTTCGCGCACCTTGAACTCGTCAACCTCTACTGCAATGGAGTGAGGCACTTCGTCGCGGGTAGAGAGCAACACTTTTTCACGAATCATTTCCGCGGCAATAACACGTTCCGGTTGGTCGGTAATCATATCGTCGGGGAAATAATCGGGACCTTCAGGCAAATGTTTAGTGATTTCTTCCACCAAGCCGGGGAACTCTTTATCTTCAAGAGCAGAAACCGGTACAACAGCAGCAAAGTTATACAGAGCAGTGTACTCTTTGATGATGTTGAACAGCTTGCTCTTATCTTGCAGCTTATCAATTTTATTGGCAACGAGGATTACAGGGGTCTTAACCTTTTGCAAAAGCTCAAGGATGTAATTCTCGCCTGCACCACGTTTTTCGCTAACGTCAATCACGAAAAGGATAACGTCAACTTCCTTCAAGGTGCTTTCTGCAGTGCGCACCATATATTCGCCCAGCTTGTGGTGAGGCTTATGGATACCAGGAGTATCCAAGAACATAATTTGCGCATTATCAGTATTTAAAATGCACATAATTTTATTACGAGTGGTTTGAGGTCTGTCGGACATGATGGCAATTTTTTCACCAATCAAGCCATTGGTCAAGGTGGATTTGCCCACGTTAGGACGACCAACAATCGCCGCAAAACCGGAATAATGCTTATCTATCATAATCAGCTCCTGTCAATTACAAACTAAATCCATACGGCAGTAATTCTTCTAAGGTATATTCTTTAACATCACCTTTTAAATTCGCCAAGATGATGCAAGGAACCTTGAACTCTGCCATTACCTGACGGCAAGCACCGCAGGGAGAAATAGGCGCTTCTGTATCGCCTACCACGCAAAGAGCAGTGAACTCCCGCTCCCCTGCCCCAACAGCAGAAAAGAGCGCGTTCCGTTCCGCACACACGGTCAAACCGTAGGATGCGTTTTCGATATTACAGCCTGTATAAATTTTACCGCTTTTCGCCAGCACCGCTGCTCCCACCAAAAATTTAGAATAAGGAGCGTAAGCGCGCTCCCTAGCAGAGAGGGCAGCGTTTAATAATTCTTGTTTCATCATTTAAAATTCTCTTCTGCAAGGTTGATGGCACGCAAAGCTTCTTCTTCCTTGGCACGCATAATAACCTTGTCTTCTTCAACCATATGGTCATAGCCCAAAAGGTGGAGCAAGCCGTGAACTGCAAGGTACACAATCTCACGCTCCAAGCCGTGACCAAATTCTTCTGCCTGACGGGTAGCAGTCTCTGCGGAGATGATGATGTCGCCCAAAAGGTGCAGCTGACCTTCCAAAAGTTCAGGCTCGTCCTCATCATCTTCGTCAAGAGCAAAGCTTAACACGTCGGTAGGTCTATCCACATTGCGATAATCACGGTTCAGCTGATGAATCTCCTCGTCATCCACAATGGTGATATCCACTTCTGTCATATCATCTAAATCATGAAGCTTTGCTACAGCATTCAAGCCATCTTGCAAACGCTTCTCTAAATATTCTCCCAAGACAATTTTGTCTTGAGCGTTTTCCATACTAATAATCATGCTTCTTCCTCCGCTTTATGACGCTTCTCGAATTTTTCGTAAGCCTTAATAATGGAGCCTACAATTTCGTGGCGCACAACATCTTGGTCATTAAACTTCACGATGCCAATTCCGGGAACGTCCTTCAAAATTTTGGAGGCGTCCTTCAAACCACTGGTCTTGCCACCGGGCAAGTCGATTTGGGTAATGTCACCGGTAATAACCATCTTACTGCCAAAGCCGAAGCGGGTTAAAAACATTTTCATCTGCTCAGGTGTAGTGTTCTGAGCTTCGTCTAATATAATGAAGGAATCGTTCAAGGTACGACCGCGCATATAAGCGAGGGGCGCAACCTCGATTGTCCCTTTAGTCAGATATTTTTGGAAGGTTTCGTTGCCCAGCATATCGTACAAGCCATCGTACAAAGGACGCAGGTAGGGGTCAACCTTACTCTGCAAGTCACCGGGCAGGAAGCCGAGGCGCTCGCCCGCCTCCACGGCGGGACGGGTGAGGATAATGCGGTTGACCTGCTTATCACGGAAGGCCGCCACTGCCGCCGCCACCGCCAAGTAGGTCTTACCTGTACCGGCAGGGCCAACGCCGATGGTGACGGTGTTGCGCTCCACGCTGTCCATATACTGCTTCTGACCGATGGTCTTGGGCTTCACGGGACGGCCCTTGGAGGTGATGCAGATCACATCC
>CALCUU010000121.1 GCA_937906915.1 uncultured Phascolarctobacterium sp.
TCAATAACTTCTGCAGAAAGGTCTTCGCTGAACTTAATCTTAGCGCCAACTTGCAGCTTTTTGCCGGGACGGACAAGCGCTTCCCAATCCGTAGCGTTCTTGCGTGCTAAGAGGAACACTTCTACGTGGGCGCCAGTATCCTTAAAACCAAAAAGGCGTGCCGGAATTACGCGGGTATCGTTAAACACCAGCAAATCTCCCGGTTCAAGATAGTCCAGCAAATCATAAAAATGCTTATGCTCAATCTCGCCAGTAGTCTTATTTACAACCATCAAGCGAGAATGGTCGCGAGGCTCCATAGGGTGTTGAGCAATCAGCTCTTGTGGTAATTCGTAGTCAAAATCTTTTACAAACATACTAATCTCTTCCTATTTAACAAGGCTGGTACCGGGGTAATAATGAGCGAGAATTTTTTTGTAGGTATTCTTAGAGGAAGCATTTGCCATCCCCCTTGCACCCCACACGCTCAAACCAACGCCCTCGCCCTTACCCCTGCCACGGAAGGTAATCTTTTCATCCTTACCCCCACTAAGCAAATGGTAACTGCGAATAACGTTTTTCCACACGGGTTCGCCTTTGTCTTTTACTTTTATATTTATATCCTTGCTACCGATTTGCATGCCATAATAATTAGTTATGGGCACGTTCAAAATATCGGGAACAGGGACACCGGTTTCTACATCAAAATGAGTGCTGTTCAAGCTTAAAAGTCCCATCAGCTCCAAGCCGGAAACCTTCACCACCCCTGCATCACCTGCGATGATAAGGTAGTTGACCCTGCCAGTAGCACTGCGGTCAATATCAGGTTCATCTACGGGAGAAAGCTTAATGCTTTCCAGCTTGCCCACTGCGTAACCGTTTTGCTCTAAAAAGTTACGCACCATAATGGGTGAAGCGTGGTACTCCCATTTATATTCGGGGCTATCACTGTCATAATCTTCTACGGATTGCAAGTAGCTTACTTCCCTGCCCCACACCTCTTTAGCAGAGGCAGTCTTGCCACCGGAACTAGAGGTTGTTACTGCTTGAACAGGGTTGCCGTTATTATCTACTAAGATTTGTCCGGCAGTTGATTTAATGAATTTGCTAATGGCAGCCTTCTCCGCACCAGTGCCTTGATAAGAAAGCTCCTTATCGTTGGCAGTGATGTCGTAAGCTTCATT
>CALCUU010000122.1 GCA_937906915.1 uncultured Phascolarctobacterium sp.
ATCTGTTTCTTTAAAATTATTTGATTTCTAAATATTATTTCATCTTCTTCTTATTTCTTCTGATGTTTTTTTTTTCTAAAAAAAAAAAAAAACTTGTGTTCTGATAATCCATTTCGTTTTACATAAAATTTTCAAACACACTTCCCAAAAAACAAAAAGAGCCTTCCCATTTCTGAGAAAGCTCTACAAAAATAAAAATCCCCGCTCATACGAGCAGGGTCTTCGTAATTTTAAAATTTTCTTCTATTATATAGTAGCCTTATTTACCAGTTCTGCCGCGTTTGGTAAATTCTTTACCTTCTGCGCAGAGGGGGCAGGAGTTGGGGTCAAAGGTTTCTACGTTCAAGTGGAGCAATGCTTCAGTGCGGATACCGAAGTCAACTTTGCCACCGCTACGGTCAACGAGGAGACCTACGCCAACAAGTTCGCCGCCTTTTTCTTGAACAACTTCCATAACTTCTTTAACGCTGCCACCGGTGGTAACGATATCTTCTACAACCAGTACACGGGTGCCCGGTTCAATATGGAAGCCACGTTTCAAGGTCATTTTGCCATTGTCGCGTTCAGTGAAGATTGCGCGGGTGCCAAGTGCTTTGCCTACTTCGTGTGCCAGCAGGATGCCGCCGGTTACAGGGCCAACTACCAATTCTACGTTGTCGTTTTCATAACGACGAGCGATTTCTTGGCAAAGTTTTTCAGTGTATTTGGGATGTTGCAGTACGTTGAATTTTTCAACATACATGGGGCTGTGCAAACCGCTAGTCAGCAAAAAGTGACCGTGCAGTACAGCTTGGGTTTCTTCCAACATTTTTAAGACGTCTTTTTCTTCCAACATTAGCTTACACTCCTTTAATTTCTGCTACGATTGCTGCCGCAGCTGCTTTTCTATCTTCTGCTTTGGTAATGGGGCGACCAACTACGATATGGCTGGAACCGTTTTGGAAAGCGCCTGCCGGAGTTGCTACGCGACTTTGGTCATCTAAAGATGCGCCTGCGGGACGTACGCCCGGGGTTACGATCAAGAAGCCTTCGCCACAAGCTTCACGGATAGCAGCAGCTTCTTTCGGAGAAGCAACAACGCCGTCCATGCCAGCTTCTTTTGCCAATTTTGCCAAAGCAATTACTTGTTCAGCGATAGTGTTTTTATAGTTCAAATCACCAAATTGCTCGTCGTCCATACTGGTGAGGATGGTTACTGCAATCAGCTTGGGAGCCGGTTTGCCAGCTTTTTCTGCAGCTTCACGTACAGCCTTCACTGCTTCGGACATCATCTTTTTGCCGCCAACAGAGTGTACGTTCATCATATCTGCACCCAAGTCGCTGAGCACGGTAAGTGCGTGAGCAACGGTGTTAGGAATATCTTGCAGTTTCAGGTCAAGGAAAACTTCCTTGCCTTGTTCTTTCAAGAAGCGAATGATTTCACTGCCTACTGCGTAGTACAGTTCCATACCTACTTTGTAATGGCTAACGGTGTCGCCAAGTTCAAGCACGCAAGCTTTTGCTTGCTCCAGGTTGGGGAAATCAAGGGCAACTATCAAGCGATTATCATGTTGCATTTATTTTTGCTCCTTTCGGGAGTAATTTATTTGTTCAGATACGGCATGCTTGCTTTGCCATTGGGCAGTGCCAAGCCTACGATATCGTTAATGCTTTGTACGTTGTGTCTATCCAAATATTCCAGCATACCGTGAGCAATGGTTTCTGCAATATCGGGTTGGATAAAGTTCGCAGTGCCAACGGAAATTGCGCTTGCACCTGCCAACATAAATTCGATAGCGTCGTGTGCATTCATAATGCCACCCATACCGATGATGGGAACATTAACTGCTTGGGCAACTTGGTACACCAAGCGCACTGCCACAGGACGAACTGCCGGACCACTCAAGCCACCGGTGATGTTACCAAGTACAGGGCGTTGACGTTCAATATCAATTACAGTACCCAGCAAGGTGTTAATCATGGAGATTGCATCAGTGCCAGCTTCCTCTACTGCTTTCGCCATGCTAACGATATCAGTTACGTTAGGAGAAAGCTTGGTGATTACCATTTTAGAGGTGTTAGCCTTTACTGCACGTACAACTTCAGCAGCTGCTTCGGGGCAAGTACCAAAAACGATACCGCCTTCTTTTACGTTGGGGCAGGAGATGTTGATTTCTACAGCGTCCACGCCGTCAACGTCTAATTTTTTAGCAACTTCGCCGTATTCTTCAGGAGAATGTCCGTAAATATTAACGATTACAGGCACGTCATATTTACGCAGCTCCGGCAAAGTTTTTTCCAAGAAATATTCGCTACCGGGATTTTCCAAGCCGATGCAGTTCAGCATACCGGAGGGAGTTTCCACAGCGCGTTGACCTTTGTTACCAGCTGCCGGAAGCAAGGAGGTTCCCTTAACGGTAACAGCGCCAACCTTTTCCAAGTCGAGGAAGTCAGTAAACTCTAAGCCAAAGCCAAAGGTACCGCTACCGGTAGTTACAGGAGTTTGCATTTTCAGACCGGCAATATCTACTGCAAGTCTGCCTTCGTACAATGCTTTTACCATTCTACTACCTCCTCTGCCCAGAATACGGGGCCATCAGTACAAACTTTCATACGTTTGCCGATGCCACCGCAAGCGCAGGACAAGCAAGCGCCTAAGCCGCAGGCCATATATTTTTCCAAGGATACTTGGCATTTTACATTAGCTTCCATGCAAGCATTTGCTACTGCTTTCATCATAGGCACGGGACCGCACACATAAACGCAGTCGTACACGCCACTTGCCAAAAGTTCGGGCAAGAGTGCCATAACGGTGCCTTTAGTTCCGTCGGTGCCATCGTCAGTAGTAACAAAAACTTTGTCGCTAAGTTCATTATAGATGCAGGTCCAGCATACTTCTTCCTTGGTGCGACCACCCATAAGGATATCGCTCTTGCCAGCGCCGAAGCCTTCTGCCAAGAATTTCAAGGG